>DATGMW010000141.1:0-8353 GCA_035307105.1 Flavobacteriaceae bacterium | reverse complement strand
CTTTTGACGGTCGCGATATTTATATCCCCAATAGTGACGTGCTCACAAAACCCGTTGAAAACTATACGGCAGATGGTTTCTTTAGAGTCGATTTTATTGTGGGAATTGGGTATGAAGACAACATTTCAGAAGCAAAAAAGGTCATTCAAGAAATCCTTGATAAAAACACCGAAATTGTTCGCGATAACGACCACGAGAATTTTGTTATAGAAGATGAATTGGCAGCGAGCACAGTGAATCTTAAAGTGTATTTCTGGGTGGATACTAAAGATTATCGCCGAGCTTCAAGAGTATTGCGCGGTCTTGTCATTAGAGAAGTGAAGGAAGTGCTTCTCGATAAAGGATTCAACCTGCCAGCAGATATTAAAGAAATTAAAATCTACGGCTCGGAAGACGCCATTCCAATTAAATTTAGAAACTCTCCTGAATTTCCTGAAAATAAATAATCGTAGTGCGGATGGCTTGAGAGCTCTCCTATACACACCACCTCAGAACTACCAAGAAAACAATTCTTGCTAAGTCGATTTCAGAAAAATCCTACCTTAAATATACATTATTTCATTGCGAAATACAAATATATCTTTCGTTTATCCTCCTAAAAGCCTTACTTTTGCACCCTCAAAAAAATAGACTAAGATAAATTACTATATATTATGAATAAGACTTTCGATGTATTAATTGAGATCCCTAAGGGAAGCCGAAACAAATATGAATACGATTTTGATCTTCATAAAATTCGATTCGATCGTATGCTGTTTAGCAGCATGATGTATCCTGCCGACTACGGCTTTATTCCCGAAACCTATGCAAAAGATGGAGACCCGTTAGACGTCTTGGTCCTCGGTAACGAACCAACCTACCCAATGACGGTTATGGAAGTAAGAGCCATCGGTGTTTTCCACATGGCAGATGAAAAAGGACCGGATGAAAAAATTATCTGTGTTCCTGTATCCGATCCTATTTGGAATCTACTGACAGACCTAAAAGATTTGAACTCGCATTTAATCAAAGAAATTGAACACTTCTTTAAGGTGTATAAAGACCTTGAGAAAAAACGCGTTGATGTTGGGGGTTGGAGCGATGCTGAAAAGGCCTACGAAATCTACGAAGAGTGTGTGGAACGATACAAAAACACACCAGAGGTTTACGGAAAATTTGGTATCTAAAATAAACCAATACTTCTACAGAAATAAAGACGTAAGCTCCAATAAATATTGGGTTAACGTCTTTTTTTATGTCTGCTTTTTTTTGGTGAAGGCCTTCTTTGTATAATTTAAATTATTATCAGTTTTTAGTGGTGATTTATCTATTCTCTAACTTCCCAACTTATTTTATTACATTTGAGATAGTAATTTACTAAACAACTAAACTTTTAATAATGGAACAAAACATCATCTATGTCCCCGTGGCACTCGCTGTGCTTGGGCTTTTGTTTATGCTCGTAAAAATGAGCTGGGTAAAAAAACAATCCGCCGGTAGCGAGAGAATGCAATCAATCTCAAAAAGTATTAAAGAAGGAGCCCTAGCGTTCCTAAGTGCTGAATACCGACTCTTGGTCATATTCGTGCTTATTGCCTCTGGACTCTTGTTCTACGTGTCAACCCTAGTCGAAACTACAAGTTGGATGATTGTTCCAGCATTTATATTCGGAGCTATCTTCTCAGCTTTGGCAGGGAATATAGGAATGCGAATCGCAACCGACGCAAACGCTAGAACAGCAGAAGCAGCCAAAACTAGCCTACCACAAGCATTGAAAGTGTCGTTTGGTGGTGGAACAGTAATGGGACTCGGTGTGGCAGGTCTTGCCGTACTAGGTTTAAGCCTATTTCTTTTGTTTTTCGTAAATCAATTTATAACAGGAGATTCTTCAAGTTTCTACTTTGAAATGACTATCGTGCTAGAAGCCATAGCAGGGTTTTCATTAGGTGCTGAAAGTATCGCGCTTTTTGCTCGTGTGGGTGGAGGTATTTATACCAAAGCAGCCGATGTTGGAGCTGACCTCGTTGGAAAAGTTGAAGCGGGTATTCCTGAAGACGACCCGCGAAATCCTGCAACTATTGCAGATAACGTGGGTGATAATGTTGGAGACGTAGCAGGAATGGGGGCTGATCTCTTCGGAAGCTACGTGGCAACCGTTCTAGCTGCCATGGTGCTTGGAAACTATGTGATTAAAGATATGTCGATGATAGAACCATTCACCGATAGCTTTAATAATATGGGGCCAATCCTATTGCCTGTTGTTATTGCTGGTGTAGGAATCTTAGCATCAATTATCGGTACTTTTCTCGTTAAAATAAAAAATAATGACGCTAGAGAACCTCAAGTTCAAAAAGCTTTAGATACAGGAAACTGGACTGCAATTATCCTCACGCTTATAGCAAGCTACTTCCTTATAGATTGGATGCTCCCCAGAACGATGAGTATGAATTTCTTCGGTGAAGAAGCTCCACGTAATATTCCTTCAATTAACGTGTTTTGGTCGGCTTGTATTGGTTTGGCTGTTGGTGCACTTATCTCTGTGGTAACGGCATATTATACCAGCCTAGGTAAAAAACCAGTGAATGATATTGTTCAGAATTCATTTACAGGAGCGGGAACCAATCTAATTGCAGGTCTTGCCGTAGGTATGAAATCTACTTTTGCATCGGTTATCCTATTTGCTGCAGCTATTTACGGATCTTATGAATTAGCAGGATTCTATGGCGTTGCTCTCGCTGCCTCCGCAATGATGGCTACAACAGGAATGCAACTCGCTATTGATGCCTTCGGACCAATTGCAGATAATGCAGGGGGAATTGCTGAAATGAGCGACCTAGACCCTCAAGTGCGTGAACGTACAGATATTCTTGACTCCGTTGGAAATACAACTGCAGCAGTTGGAAAAGGATTTGCAATTGCTTCAGCTGCACTAACTGCTTTGGCGCTCTTTGCAGCCTATGTAACATTCACAGGAATTGATGGAATTAATATTTTCCGAGCTGATGTGCTTGCCATGCTGTTCGTAGGAGGAATGGTTCCAGTAGTTTTCTCTGCTTTGGCTATGCAGTCTGTTGGAAAAGCTGCAATGGAAATGGTGGAAGAAGTTCGTCGCCAATTCCGCGAAATCCCAGGTATTATGGAAGGAACAGCAAAGCCAGAATATGCAAAATGTGTAGATATCTCCACTAAAGCTGCATTAAAAGAAATGATGCTCCCCGGATTGCTAACCATTATTACTCCTATAGCTGTCGGACTAATCTTTGGTGCAGAACCACTAGGAGGCTATATGGCTGGCGTTTGTGTGAGTGGCGTGATGTGGGCAATCTTCCAAAATAACGCTGGAGGTGCATGGGACAATGCTAAAAAATCTATTGAAGCAGGTGTGGAAATTAATGGAGAAATGGTAACCAAAGGAAGTGAAGCACACATGGCTGCCGTTACAGGTGATACAGTGGGTGACCCTTTTAAAGATACCTCTGGACCATCGATGAATATCTTGATAAAACTTACTTGCCTGATCGGTTTGGTAGTGGCTCCTATCCTCGGAAACACAAATGAAAACACTCAAACAGGTGGAACTTCAACAATAGAAGCGTTTATGATAGATGCAGATGGAGAGAAAGTGATTTTAACAGAAAACCAAATTCAATATATCGAAACAAGTAATGCAAATACAGAAAGTGAAGTACGAATAAACAAAACAATCACAATTGTCGATGTTAATGAAAATGTAGAAGTTTCAAATATTAGTTCTAATCCTCAAACTAATGAACAAACCGAACTTTCTACTAATCATAAGAATAATACATCGGTTAACTAATTCTAGTTTGCAAGAATATTAGAATAACTCAATATATTCTAATTTTTTAAATGAAAGCCTGCAAGATTACTGAAATCTTGCAGGTTTTTTTGTCTAGTGAAAACAGCTGCTCTCATAAATCTGTATTTAAAACACTTCTTCCAGATATTTCAGTTTAATCATCCATTTTTATTCAGTGTAACGCTAAAACCAATAGGCCATAGTTTAGTCTTCTTTAAATTATAAAGCACTGCTCGATTCTATAGGATGAATACCTAAATTTATTCCAAATTTTATTACCTTGGTGCAGCTATGGATTACCACGATATCATCACTCTTGCAATTGCTTTTGGTTTAGGAATGCTGGTTGGACTTCAACGGCAGAAAAGCGATCACGAAATGGCAGGCGTGAGAACATTTACTCTCATTTCTATCATGGGAGTTGTTTCAGCGTTTCTAGCTCGTGACTTTGATAACCCATTTATACTTCCCGTTCTAGGTATATGCCTCACTGCATTGCTAGTTACTGCAAATATTATTAAGGTTAAAAATTTAAATAACAATGACATAGGCCAAACAACCGAAGTTGCAGCATTATTGATGTTTGCAGTAGGTGCCTACTTGGTTATGGGCGATCGTGTGATTGCTGTAATTATTGGAGGCGCTATGGCTATTCTACTTTATTTGAAAGAACACCTTCATGGCTTTATCGACAAACTGGAGGAAAAAGACCTTGCTGCAATTATGACCTTTGCAGGAATATCACTGGTTGTTCTGCCTCTACTGCCCGACAAAACATTTGGACCGCTCGATGTGCTAAACCCACGAAATATATGGCTTATGGTAACACTGATAGTTGGGATAAGCGTTGTTGGATATTTCATCTATAAGTTTGTTGGAAAAAAAGTAGGTATAATCTCTAACGGAGTTCTTGGAGGACTCATCAGTAGTACGGCCACTACTGTTAGTTATGCTCGAAAGACCAAAGATACCGAGTCTATCAACAAGTTGGCTGCATTCGTCATTACAGCAGCCTCAGCAGTGGCATTTGTAAGGGTTATGGTAGAAATAGGGGTCGTAGTGCCAGAAAAACTTTCTGAGCTAATCCTCCCGCTTATATCGGTGTTTGTGTTAATGACATTGCTCTGCGTAGGCTTGTTCTATATAATTAGTAAAAATGGAGGCGATGAAAAAATGCCCGAACCTGAAAATCCAGCCCAGTTTAAAAGTGCCTTAATTTTTGGAGTTTTATATGGTGTTATTTTGCTAGCTGTGGCATTTACTAAAAAAGAATTCGGAAACCAAGCACTCTACATTGTTGCAATAATTAGTGGGTTAACCGATGTTGATGCAATTACACTTTCGCTATCACAAATGATGAAAACAGGAGGACTAAATACCGACACAGGCTGGAGACTTATCTTGTTAGCTTCACTTTCTAACTTGCTCTTTAAAGGAGTAATGGCCGTAATTCTTGGAACGCGGCAGTTGGCAAAATGGATAGGAATTTCCTTTGGAATTACAATTGTTTTTGGACTAATAGTAATGTGGCTATGGCCAGACACATGGCATTTCTAATGAGTATGTTTAAAAAAGATCCACTCCAAATAATCCCTTTCCTAAGTTATGGCACAGAGAACCATCTCTATGTTAAAGGGAGAGCTATTGAAGATGAAGGTATAGACCTAAACAAAACAGGTATTTTCAGCTTACTCCGAAATAGTTGGAAACGCTTTGAAACAGATAAAGTGAAAAATGCCAAACTCAAACTAACCCTCCCCGATGGCAGAATCCTACAAACTAAAACGGATTCTCAAGGCTATTTCTTGATAGATAAAATGGTTGAAAGCCTAAAGCCTATTATAGATAAAGATGGTTGGCTTCACTATAATATTTCTTTCGCTGAAAAGATTGGCAAACGAAAAATACAACAGAATAACCAATTTAAAGGAGAAGTATTAATCCCGCCTCTAGATGGTGATGTAAATTCAAGTGAAGTTAAATTTGGAGTGATTAGCGATATAGACGACACCATTCTACATACAGGTCTGACCTCTCGATTAAAATGGCGCGTAGTTAAAAACACCATCTTTAAAAGTGCAGAAAACAGAGTGCCTTTTGAAGGAGCAGCAGACTTCTATACCAAACTTCACAAAGGTCAAACGGGTGATAATAACAACCCTATTTTCTATGTAAGCCATAGTCCATGGAACCTCTATAGCTATTTAGAGTTGTTTTTAGAAGTAAATGAATTCCCAAAAGGGCCAATTTTATTAAGAGACTTTGCGAATCCTTTTACTAAAATATTTCGTCCGAGCGAAAAGGGAGAAAAGCCTGAAAAACAAAGGGAAATCATAAATATTCTGAAAGCTTATCCCGACCTACCTTTTATTTTAATAGGTGATAGTGGCGAGCACGACCCAGATATTTACATCGAAATAGCAGAAGCCTACCCAAAGCGAATCCTCGCTATATATATGCGAAGTGTAAACCACAAAAGAAAAATGATACGTGTGAAAGGTCTCTTTAAAGAATATGAAACAGTACCCGTGCTTTTAGTAGAAAGTAGCGATGCAGCTGTTGAACACGCTCGGCAAATGGGGTTTGTTAAATAGATAGTATAGGAGAAAAGGACTTAAGACGTAGGACTTGACTTTTTGGACAATCAAACTATCACGACTCTAGCGTAAATCCAACACCATTTTTTTAAAATAATCGTAAATCTCTATCTGCGATTGCACCTTTTTATCCGAGTTGTTAACGTATTTGTTCTGTTGTTCTGCATCTACAATTCTAGCTTTAACATTGTCCTCCAATTCAATGTTTATAACGTCCATAACAACTTTTTTATGGTCGGCATCTAAAATGGGCGTAACAACTTCTATGCGGTGTGTGAGATTTCTTTTCATCCAGTCGGCAGAGCCAATAAAAACTTGAGCGTCGCCATCGTTTCCGAAGATATAAATTCTGCCGTGTTCTAAAAATCGATCTACAACACTTGTAACAAATATGTTTTCACTCTGTCCTTTAATACCTGGAATTAAACAGCAAATACCACGAATTAGTAGTCGGACTTGAACGCCGGCATTACTAGCTTTATACAGCTCTTTGATCATTTTTTTGTCTTCCAAGCTGTTCATTTTAAGAACGATCAAACCTTCTTTCCCTGCGTGGGCTAATTCAATCTCTTTTTCAACTAGTTCAGTAAATCGTTCCCTAGCTGTAAATGGGGCCACTAGAAGTTGCTTTGTTTTAGGAATCAGCATGTTTCGTTCAAGAACCATAAAGACCTTTTTAACATCTGAAGCTACTTTTTCATTGGCCGTCATCAACCCAAAATCAGTATATAGTTTAGCGGTGTTTTCGTTGAAGTTTCCTGTGCCTATGTAGGCATATCCTGTTGGTTTTCCTTTTACCTCTCTTTCTATATAAAGGATTTTTGAGTGTACCTTAATGTCTGGATAGCTGTAGATTACTTGAGCTCCATTTTCACGGAATATCTTACCCCATTTCAAATTGTTCTCTTCATCAAAACGTGCTTTTACTTCCATAAACACCGTAACTTTAATGCCGTTTTGTGCAGCAAGAGCTATGGCGTTGTTGAGAGGCGATTTGCTTGCAGAACGATAGATCGTTAGCTTTATCTCGGTAGTAGATGGATCGGTTGCAGCCTCTTCCATGAACCTAATTACAGGGTCGAAACTCTGATATGGAAAATGAAGAAGTTGATCTTTTTTATCTATTTCGTTAAAAATAGAGTCGCAGTTAGATAGAATAGGGTGGGGAAGTGGTGGTAGCTTCTTATTAGAAAGTTGTTTTTTAGTGGGATTTGGGAAGCCCATAAAATCTTTGAAACTATGGTAACGCCCTCCGAAAACCACATCAATATGTGATACGTCCAATGCACTTTTCAACTGCTCTCTAAGCGATTCGGACATCTCGGGATCAATCAGAATTCGAGTAGCTTGTCCCGTATCTCGACTTGGAAGTGCAGCTTTTATCTTTTCCATCAAGTTTCCAGAGAACTCATCTTCTATATATAATTCAGCATCTCGCGAAATCTTTATCGAATGAAATTTTACAGTGCCATTTGATGAGAATTCCTTCTCCAAATTATACTTAAGAATATCATCTATAAACGTAATGTAAAAGGAAGTTTCATCTGCAGAGGTGTTCGGGAAAATAAAAAATCGCGATACAGATTGCGGTATTTCTACTATCGCAAATTCATCATTCCTAATATCAGCTGCCAAATAAAGAGTTTCGTTCTTTACAAAAACCTTTTGATCGCCTTTACAAGGGTTGCAACTGATTTCTATAACAGATTGTAAACTTTGTTGATAATATTCCTGGGCTATACGTTTTTGTTCTTCAGAAAAATCCTCAAAACCTATCAAGTGGATCTCTTCCGAAGCTAATTCTGGAATGATTTCTTCACTGAAAATCTTCCCAAACTCCTCTTGTTGTATATCTACCTGCTTTTTAATTTCTCTTAAAAGCTTATTAGGCTTGGTGATCAGCTTTTTTCTAAGCGGTTTGTCAATATCTTTTATCTGTCGGATATCTGACACACGA
>DATGMW010000140.1:0-2252 GCA_035307105.1 Flavobacteriaceae bacterium | reverse complement strand
CGCCAAAGGATTTAAAGGAATTGAGGCGATAAGTATCGATGGCACCAACTTCGAAGAGTCATATACTACGTTACATAACGTATTAGAAACGATTCGTAAAGAGCGTCGTCCTTTTTTGATACATGCTACAGTTCCTTTGTTAAATCACCACACTTCTGGTGTGCGTATGGAATGGTATCGCGATGACTTAGACGAAGCTAAAGAGAAGGATCCTTATCCAAAATTAAGAGACTATTTGCTTCAGAATGAATTTGATGCTAAAGAATTAGATGAGATTGAAGAGAAAGCAAAAGCTTTGGTTGAAAAGGATTATCAGCGAGCATTACAAGCCGAAGATCCAACTGCCGAAGATTTGTATACTCATGATTTTGCTCCCACGGAAATTACCGAAGAGCAAGGTGTTCGAAATCCAAAAGGAGCCGATTCGGTAGTGATGGTGGATTCTGCTTTGTTTGCTATTGAAGAGATAATGATCGAACATCCAGAAAGTTTGCTCTACGGACAAGATGTAGGTGCAAGGCTAGGTGGTGTGTTTCGTGAAGCAGCCACCTTGGCACAGAAGTTTGGGGACCATCGCGTGTTCAATACCCCAATCCAAGAAGCATTTATCATCGGGTCTACCGTAGGAATGAGCGCGGTAGGGCTAAAACCAATTGTAGAAGTACAGTTTGCCGATTATATTTGGCCAGGCTTAAATCAATTGTTTACCGAAGTAAGTCGAAGTAATTATCTGTCCAACGGAAAGTGGCCAGTATCTATGGTGTTGCGCGTACCTATTGGTGCTTATGGAAGCGGTGGACCATATCACTCTTCCTCTGTAGAAAGTGTTGTGGCAAGTATTCGTGGAATAAAAATCGTGTATCCTAGTAATGGAGCAGACTTAAAAGGATTGATGAAATCTGCTTACTACGATCCGAATCCAGTAGTTATTTTTGAACACAAAGGCTTGTATTGGAGTAAAATGCCTGGAACTAAAAGAGCAACAACACCAGAGCCTTCTTCCGATTATAGAGTGCCAATCGGTAAGGCCAATATAGTACAGGAAATTTGGAAGCAAGAAGGGGAGGAGACATTGAGCATTGTAACCTATGGAATGGGCGTGCATTGGGCCATGGAAGCTACCAAGGAATTAGGATTAGAGAAGCAAGTAGAAGTAGTGGATCTCCGTAGTTTGCATCCATTGGACTATGAAGCCATCTATGCTTCGGTAAATAAAACAAACAAATGTTTGGTGCTTACCGAAGAGCCTACAGAGAATAGTTTTGCTCGTGCCTTGTCTGGATCTATACAAGAGGCGTGCTTTCAGAGTCTAGATGGTCCGGTAATGGTATTTGGAAGTGAAAATATGCCAGCCATACCATTGAATGCTACTCTGGAAGAAACTATGATTCCATCCACAAAAAAGGTAAAAGAGAAGATTCTACAAGTTTTAGCTTATTAATCCTTCAAAAGTATCGGTCGAAATAACCGATACTTTTGATATTTTGACAAAAGAGACTTCTTGAATCTATATAACTATTAAAAACATTTAAGAGGTTAATTTAACTCTTGGGTTTAAATAGCTTAGTCTTTAATTCCTATGTTTATAAAAAATCACTTCCATCATGAAAAGTAAGCTCACTTTTATATGCATACTATTGCTCACTATCTCTGCAAAAGCACAGAGCGATGTGGCAATAGATGTGTTCTTGCATACTCAAGAAAAACTGCAGAATGCATATTCATTAGCGTATAATGTAGAAACAAAATACCAGAATCGTGGCGAAGATAAAATAATGCATACGGAGTATAAACAACAAAAACTATCCTATGATCCATATACCGGCTATTCGTTTTATAAGAGGATAGACGACGATATAAAAATCTATTATCATTTTTTAGAGCTTGGCGTCATAGAAGAGAACAAGAATATGTTGAGCGTGTTTGACCACACCGAAGATCCAACCTTTCCAAGATATGTTAGTTCCTACTCCAATGATTTGGATAATCTATGGCAAGTAGCAAGCATTATGGAGAATAATAAAACCAATTTCTCCTATGAAGCCAGAGAGAATATCAATGGTAAAGAATATTATAAATATCGAATACAGAATTATTTTCTGTGGCTTGATGTTAAAACAGAACTGCCATATAAACTAGAGAGTTTAAACAGAAATGGGAGTGCGATGCAACGTATCTTCAAAAACATTCAGTTTAATAAAAGGATGGAGGAGTCTACTTTTACTTATCCGAAAGACCAAGGACATGTTCTG
>DATGMW010000139.1:0-9038 GCA_035307105.1 Flavobacteriaceae bacterium | reverse complement strand
AGATTTCCGCTTGCGTATTAAGCAGATTCAAGAAGCCTTAGAGCAAATAGAAGCAACAGATGCAGAGCGTATGACACGCTTGCGTGAGCGATTATTAAAGTCGGTAGCGGAGTTAAAAGAAAATGTAGATGAAAATAGATTCGAGCAAGAACTTATATTCTACATAGAACGCTATGATATAACGGAAGAAAAAGTCCGTTTGAAAAATCACTTGACCTATTTTGATAAAACGCTTAATTCTGGAGATTCTAACGGAAAAAAACTTGGGTTTATTTGCCAAGAAATCGGAAGAGAGATTAACACCATAGGATCTAAAGCCAATGATTCTGAAATGCAGAAATTGGTAATCCAAATGAAAGATGGATTGGAAAAAATAAAAGAACAAGCGCTAAACGTAGTATAATGAAAGGAGGAAAACTCATTGTTTTTTCGGCACCATCCGGAAGTGGAAAAACCACGATAGTTAGACATTTATTAAAACAAGAAAAGCTGAATTTAGACTTCTCTATCTCGGCCACATCACGTGAAAAGAGACCTTATGAGATAGACGGCAAAGATTATTACTTTATAAGTCTAAGAGAGTTTAAAGACCACATAAATAACAACGATTTTTTAGAGTGGGAAGAAGTTTATCGAGATAATTTTTACGGTACCTTAAATAAAGAAGTAGAGCGTATTTGGGCATTGGGAAAGAATGTTATTTTCGATATTGATGTAGTAGGCGGTCTGCGCATTAAAAGAAAATTCCCAGAGCAAACGCTTTCTGTTTTTGTAAAACCTCCCAGTGTGGATGAGTTAAAAATTCGACTAAAGAAGCGCAAAACAGAAAGTGAGGATCGTATAAACATGCGAATTGCTAAGGCCTCTATAGAACTTGCTACCGCGCCACAGTTTGACTATATTATAAAAAATTACGATTTAGACGAAGCCCTAAAGCAGTCCGAAGAGGTAGTGGCAGCTTTCATAGAAGGCGGTCATAAAAATTTACCATGAGTAGTAAAAGACAAGTAGGTTTATATTTTGGAACATTCAATCCTATTCATGTAGGTCATGTGATAATAGCCAATCACTTGGTGGAATATAGCGATTTAGATGAAATATGGTTTGTTGTAACCCCTATGAGTCCACATAAAACCAAAGATCGTATCCTAGATAATATAGATAGATATGATATGGTGAAAATAGCAATTGAAGATTACGAGAAACTACATGTATCGGATATAGAGTTTCACTTACCTAAACCGAATTATACCGTTACTACTTTAGTGCATTTAGAAGAACGCCATCCCAACACCCATTTTTCACTCATCATGGGAGAGGATAATTTAAAAAGTCTTCACCGCTGGCATAACTTCGAAACCATAATAGCTAACTATACTATCCTTGTATATCCACGTATAGCACATGGGGAAATAGATGAAAGCATAGCTAAAAATGTATTGAAAGTTCCGCAACCGCAAGGGTTTAAAGAGTTTGAGGCGAATATTCAATTTGTGGAAGCTCCTATAATTGAACTTTCCTCTTCTTTTATTAGAAATGCTATAAAAGAAGGGAAAAACGTACTTCCTATGCTAGATAAGAATGTTTGGGAGTGGATAGATAAAAATCAGTTCTATCATTAAAATAAAAATCGCTCCTAGAATCTATTTCCTAAGAGCGATTTTCTTTAATTAAATAACCAACCTAAATAATTCCTGCTATGCATTTTAAGTTTGCATTAACTAATTCATAAAGAACATAAAGTACATATATAAGGAATTAGTAATCTTATAACGGAGAAGAATAATTAAAATTGTAGCCACAAAGGTAATTTAGTGTTAAAGCATTATGTTCTCTCTGGTTATTCTTGTGAAATAGACTGTTATTTAGGCCTATTGCTAGACAAAGAGCAGGATAAGATCATTTAGGGTTTTTATATAAAAAAGACAATCCAAAGCCAATTAATAACATTCCACCTGACATTAGGTAAACTAAAAAACCTGCATTTTCTGCGTGGTTATCTTTCATATAGGCTACAAGTTGAGGCCCCAAAACACCTCCAATACTCCAAGCGGTAAGGATACTTCCGTACATAGCTGCCATAAGTTTCGCTCCGTAAATGTCTTTTATTAAGGAAGGCATAAGTCCAAAACCACCTCCATAGCACAATAAAATAATACAAACGAGAATAGAGAAAACTATAGGATTTTGTACAAAAAGCAATGCAATAAATACCAATGTTTGTGTTAGCAATAGAATTTTGAAAGTAGTAATCCGTCCTATTTTATCCGATAAAGTAGCCCACGTAAAACGGCCTGCACCATTGAATATGGAGCTTACTGCAATTAAGGTGGCTCCAGATGCTGTTAGAGAAATGCTTAGCTCAGAAGGGCTTAAATCAGATGTAGATAGTTTTATTAACAATAGGTCTTGTAGCAAAGGCGATTGGAAGGCTATAAACACCATTCCTGCAGTGATATTAATCAAAAATATAAGCCATAATATCATAAAGGGTTTCGCAAAGATATATTGGATAGGAATCGTAGCGTGGTTGGATTTTTCTATCGTATTTTCACTCCCATATGGTTTTAATAACCAAGCGAAACTTGGTAGTAGGACTAAAAGTAAAACACCGATATACAAAAAGGTTTTACTCAAATCGGAGTGGCTGATGGACATAAAAAATGGAGCAAGCATCTTGGACATGACCAAAGCTCCAAAGCCAAATCCCATGACTACCATGCCTGTGGCTAAACCTTGGTGTTTAGTAAACCAAGTAGAAACCGTTGCTACTGGAGTTACATAGGCCAAGCCTAAGCCTGTGCCGCCTATAAATCCGAAACCTATATATAACAAGCTTAAACTGTGATATTGCAAGGCAACGCCAGCAATTAAGTAACCCAAAGCATATAAAAAACCACCGATTATCGCCAATTTTCTTGGACCGTAGTTTGGTAGATTTATTCCTCCCCATGCCGCAGAAATACCCAACATAAAAATAGATAAACTAAAAGCCCAAGTGGTTTGTGTATGGCTCCAACCAGTATATTCAACGATTGGAGTTTGAAAATAACTCCAAGCATATACAGTTCCTAAAAGCAGATGAACCAGAACCCCCACAAACGCTATGAACCACTTCTTCATATCTATTTATTTTGTCTTCCCTAGTTCTTGTAATTCTCCTGAGGTAATAACCCCTTTATCATATCCATTTTTAGCGATTTCTACCATCGCTTTTGCGATAGTTTTCCCTTGAATCATTTTATATTTTTCTGGAATCAGGAAACCAAAAGTGCGCATTATCACTTCTGCAAATTTCTCTCCACCACGTTTTTCCGATCTTTCACCTACAATCAAAGAAGGTTGTAGCAGATAGGTATGCGCTATTTTTTGAGCAAGCACCTCTCGCTCCATTTCGCCTTTTAGTTTATTGTAAAACACCTTACTAGTTTCGCTTGCGCCCATGGCAGAAATAACAAGATAGGTGTCTATATTATTTTGCTTAGCCAGTTTTGCTGCGGTAACTGGAATCCCGTAATCTATAGCTTTATAGGCTTTCTTGTTTGGAGTTTTTGCTTTGGTAGTACCTATACAACAAAATACTACATCCCCTTTAAATAGCTCTTTATAATTATCTAATTGTAATAGATCGATAATGTGCTCCTCCAACTTCGGGTGCTTTATTCCAGTTTCTCGACGGGTAAAAACCACCACCTTGCTGAAAGTTTCGTCTTCTAGTAATAATTTTAATAGATGACTTCCTGTAAGTCCTGTTGCTCCTAATATAATGGCTGTTTTTTGCATATTTTATTGTTCTTTGGTGGAGAGTATGTTTTTTAAATCCGTAAGTATTGGAAGGTCTGCCTCTGCCCAATCGTAGATATCTAATTCATTTAGAGAAGCCCACTTTACTTGCGCATGTTCTGCGACCTTAAGTTTGCCCGAAACTATCCTACATAAAAAAGGATATAAGGAAATAGAAAAATCTGGATAATGAAATACTACCATTTCTAGTGGATCTAAAACTTCTATATCCAATCCTAGTTCTTCTTCTATTTCACGTTTTAAGCATTCTTTTTTGCTTTCATCCTTTTCTATTTTTCCACCTGGGAATTCCCATTTCAAAGGAAGTTTCATCTCCTTGGAACGTTGGCAGATTAGAATTTTATTTTCTTTTTGGATGATGGCACAAGTCACATGTAGCATAGGTATAAACACTAAGTAGTTTGCTCAAAGATACATTTTTATATGCTCTGCTTTATGAATAAAGTTGTTCTACACGATTCTGTGATTGTTTATTTAGAACAGAATAAATATGTTATCAAAATGGTCTGTAAATACTATTTTACGGCAGTAACAACGAACCATCGCCATAGCTTAAGAATCTAAAGTTATTATCCATAGCATAGCCATATACTTTTCTCCAATCTTTACCTAATAGTGCCGCAACTAGCAATAACAAAGTGGATTGTGGTTGGTGGAAGTTGGTGACTAATCCATTTATAATTTTAAACGAATAGCTTGGTGCAATAATAATCTCTGTTTCGATTATTAAGTGATCTTGGTTATTTGTTTTCATCCAAGCAATAAATGCAGAAAGTGCTTCTTTTGGAGTATGTGTATTTTCTACATCGTAAGGCTCCCATTGGGTTACTTTTAGCTCTTTACTTGTAATATTTGGATGGTTCAGAATTTTATTCCCCATCCAATAAATACTCTCTAAAGTACGTGTTGCTGTTGTGCCGACACTTATAATCGGTTTATCGATATTGGTCAATAAATTATTTAAAAACGCAAGATCTATAGTCATCCACTCCGCATGCATAATATGGTCTTCCATAGTCTCGGAGCTCACTGGTTTAAAAGTACCAGCACCTACGTGTAAAGTGGTAAAAAGAGACTCTATGCCGTTCTCTTTAAAACCTTCCAACATAGCATCAGAAAAGTGTAATCCTGCTGTAGGCGCTGCAACCGACCCTTCGTGCTTGGAGTAAACCGTTTGGTAATCTATTGTATCTTCTTCTTCGGCTTTACGTTTTATGTACGGAGGTAAAGGAGTTACTCCCGCCTCTTCCACTATCTCGCCTATGCTTAGGTGCTCTGGTGTCCAGCTGAGTTCTACTAAATATGCGCCAGGAATCCTTTCTACCAATTCGGCTTTTAGCTCTACTTCTACTCGGTTTATAGCGAGATTCTTAACTAGAAACTGCTCTTTCCATTTATTAGCATTTCCTACAAAACACTTCCAAACCGCAGATTTTTGTTGTTGAAAGAATGTAGCATAATCTATCTGTTCTCCTTGTGGTTCTAGTAGAAACAACTCGATAAGCGCTCCTGTTTCTCGTCTAAAATGAATCCGTGAATTTATTACACGAGTATTATTAAACACCAAAACCGCGTCTTTTGGGAGGTGGTCGGACATTTTGGAATAGACATCGTGCGAAATCGTTCCGTTATTATAAACCAATAGCTTAGAGTTATCTCGAGGATGTTTCGGATAGGTCGCTATTCGCTCGTTCGGTAAATCGTAGGTGAAATCCGTAATGGATATATTTTTTGGATGCATGTTGCAAAGATGTAAAATCTTGAGATAAAATTCTAATTACAAGCCCTGCTTTGTTTCTAAAATTCCTCTCATATTTTGTACCTTTCGGCTTCAAAATGCAAATTATGACAGTAAAAGAAAAAGTTGCTTCCCTGAGGGAAGAGATGAAGAAAAATAATATAGAGGCATTTATAGTCTATTCTGCCGATCCACATATGAGCGAATATTTGCCAGACGAATGGCAAGAACGCACTTGGATATCGGGATTTACAGGTTCTGCTGGATTTGTAGTAGTGACTATGGACAAAGCTGGATTGTGGACCGATGGACGTTATTTTACTCAAGGACCAGTAGAACTAGAAGGTTCAGGGATTGATTTGTTTAAGGATGGCGTAGAAGGAACGCCAAACTATGTGGATTGGATTATCTCGCAAACCTCCGAAAATGCAAAAGTAGCAGTAAATGCTTTGGCAACTTCCAATGCTAATTGGGAAAAGGTAAAAACAAAACTAGAGAGTAAAGGTTGTGAGCTTGTAGACAAACCTTTGCTTAAAAATATATGGACCGATAGAGGAACGGAAAGTAAAAATCCGGTATTCGTTCACCCAATAGAACGCGCTGGACAATCGGTAGTCGATAAATTAAGCGCTATTCGTGAAAAAATGAAGGAGGAAGATGCTACCGCACATATTATTTCTAGCCTCGATGACGTGGCGTGGACTGTAAACCTTCGCGGTAGTGATGTGGATTGCAATCCAGTGTTTTTAGGCTATGTCTATCTTTCTTTAGAAAATGCAATTCTCTTTGTAGACACCGATAAATTAGAAGATGCTTCTAAGGCATCGATGAAAGAATCGGGTGTTGAAATACAAGAATACAACAGCTTTTTCGACTATTTAAAAACATTGAAGAACGAAACTATCTTGGTTTCAGAAAACAGCAACCAATCGATTTTTGAGGCGGTAAAAGAAAACAATACTTTAATTAAGAAAGCAGTTCCTGGACATCTGATGAAAGCCATAAAGAACGAAGCAGAATTAAAAGGCTTTGAGTCGGTAATGGTTCGTGACGGTGTAGCTATGGTTAATTTTTTACACTGGTTGACGAATACCGTTGGCAAAGAGGAATTGGACGAATACCAAATAGGGCAGAAACTCTTGGACTTCCGTAAAAAAGGAAAATACTTTGTAGGAAACAGTTTCGATAGCATTGTTGGTTACAAAGGGAATGGCGCTATTATTCACTATTCTGCACCAGAAAAAGGCAGTTCAAAAGTATCCGACTATGGAAGTATATTGATAGACTCTGGCGGTCAATACTTAGATGGTACTACCGATATTACAAGGACACTCCCATTGGGTGAGGTAACCAAAGAGTTTAAAGAAGATGCCACTCGAGCCTTACAAGGAATGATAAGACTGTCGATGGTTAAATTTCCAAAAGGAACTAAAGGAGTGCAATTAGATGTTTTGGCAAGACAAGCGCTTTGGG
Organism: Flavobacteriaceae bacterium; assembly: GCA_035307105.1. Lineage (GTDB taxonomy): Bacteria > Bacteroidota > Bacteroidia > Flavobacteriales > Flavobacteriaceae > JAJYTI01. The sequence goes on along the minus strand of DATGMW010000139.1, from coordinate 2,023 downwards.
AAGTAGGAAAAGATTACAATCACGGCACAGGTCATGGTGTAGGTAGTTTTATGAACGTACACGAAGGACCGCAAAGTATTCGAAAAGAATTAAATGATATAGACTTAGTACCAGGAATGGTGCTTTCTAACGAGCCTGGTTATTATGTGGAAGGTGAATATGGCATCCGACACGAAAATTTATTTGTAGTAAAAGAGTGGAAGAAAACGAAGTGGAATTCGTTCTATGAATTCGAAACTTTGACTTACTGTCCGTTCTTTAGCAGTATAATAGTAAAGGATTTGCTCTCGCAAGAAGAAATAGATTGGCTGAATCAATACCATAATGCTTGTGAAGAGAAACTCGCACCACATCTTAAAGGAGAGGTAAAAGAATGGTTCTTAGAGATGGTAAAGCCTATTTAAGTTTCTGATGAATTAAAAAAGCAAACTTATTTTTTATACTATATCTATTCGCGTTTCTTGTTTCACTGCAAGAGACGCGAATTGTTTTTTGATATAGGCTTTAGACAGTTTTAATACAATCAAAATGTTTTATAACTAAAGCATAAATTCAGGCATTTTATAATGGAAAATAGGAAGTTTAATATTTCTGAAATACTAAATAAACCTGCATGCGTTTCTATTGCATAACCCCAAAACAAAAAAGAAATGAGAAAATTGAAATTAGGTGTAATGGCATTGTCTTTAGCTTTTGTATTTACCGCATGTTCTTCGGACGATGATGCGAAAACAATTGCAGAAGATCATGGCTCTTTGAAAATTGTTGCAAGTGCTACTTATGACAATTTAGCTAACAGATCGACAAGCAATGCAGATGAAAATGTAAGTCTTTCGAGCTTTCTTGTAAACTTCGAAGAAATCGAACTGGAGTTTGCAGACGAAGACGACCTAGGTAATTCTTATGGGAGTGACGATGACATCGAATTAAAAGGCCCTTTTGAATTCGATTTACTATCTGGAGATAGCTTTCAATTAGTGGATATCCAAATTCCTAATGGAGTGTATGAGGAAATCGAGTTCGAGTTTGACAAAAGTAAAAATCCGGACTCCGAATTGTATGGTAAAAGCATGCAGTTAAAAGGAGAGATTAACGGAACCCCTTTTGTATTCTGGCATGATTTTGAAGAGGAAATAGAAATAGACTTCGAAGATAGCGAGCATAACCTAGTAATAGAAAATAATGAAATCGACATCTTTATTAATTTTGACCTGGATGCGGTACTTGCTATGGTAGACCTTTCTACTGCAACTGATAATGATGGCGACGGCGTTATCACTATCAGTCCAAGAGATCAAGATGTAAACAATTATTTAGCAGAGGCATTAAAAGAAGCAATTAAAGAGCAAATAGACTTAATGGAAGACCTATTTGATTAATATTATAGATTATATCTCCCCAAAACAGTCGAATAAATTAAGCTGTTTTAAGTAGTAATGGCGTCCAGTTTGGGCGCCATTATTTATTATGCATACTTCCTTAAACCGAAGGGTTCTTAAAGGCTCTTTGCAATGCCTAGCCCATAATTTACATTTATTGCTTACTTTTGTTATCTATTTTAAAATAAGAATATGGCAGATTATCCTAAAATTGCGGTGTTTGGAGGTGGTAGTTGGGCAACGGCTATCGTAAAAATGCTTTGCGAAAACCTAGAAGAAGTAGGGTGGTATATGCATAACGAGAATACCATTGCACACCTAAAAGAATACGAGCACAACCCGAACTACTTGAGTTCGGTAGAATTCGATATCGAACAACTCCACCTTAGTTCCGATATGAAAGCGATGATAGATTATGCAGATTATTTGATATTTGTTATCCCATCTGCTTTCCTACAAAAGGAATTGGATAAGATAGAACCAGAGGATTTAGAGGATAAAATAGTGTTTTCTGCTATAAAGGGGATTGTACCCGAAACGAATTTAATTGTAGGAGATCATTTCAACACTCACTATAAAGTGCCATTTGCTAAGATTGGTGTTATTACTGGGCCGTGTCACGCAGAGGAAGTAGCCTTAGAGCG
>DATGMW010000138.1:0-3393 GCA_035307105.1 Flavobacteriaceae bacterium | reverse complement strand
ACCAATCCAGATAGATATGCAAACATGGCTATAAATAGCTTAACCAAACATAAGCACCCTGTAGTGGCTATCGGTCGCAGAGCAGGGAATGTAGCGGGAGTGGAGTTCGAAGTGGAGCAAGTTCCGTTTAAGGAAGTAGATACCGTAACTTTATATTTGAATCCTAAAAACCAAGAGGTCTATCACGATTATATTTTAGGTCTAAAGCCAAAGCGTGTGTTATTCAATCCAGGCACCGAGAATCCTGACTTACAAGCTAAGTTAGATAAGGCGGGAATAGACTATGAGGAAGCGTGTACTTTAGTTTTGCTTAATACGAATCAGTACTAAACCTAAAAAGGTAAGCGCACCGTTTACCACTAACAATTCATAGTTAAATTGGTAGCCACCAAGATGTTCGTGTGGGATAAAATCTAATAATGCGGTAATTCCTACCGAAAGGATAGCAACTAGTAATACCCATTTATCTTTCACTCTCCACTTGGTGAAAATACCAAAAGCAAAAAGACCAAGCAGTGGCCCATAGGTATAGGCTGCTGCTTTTAGCAAAGTGTCGATAACACTACTGTCTAGCAAGTAGTTAAAAATAATGATGATTACTGCCAAGGCAACACTCATCCCGATATGCACTTGCTTTCGGATTTTCTTTTGCATCTTTTCTGACTTGGTTTTGAAATCTAAAAAGTCAATACAGAAACTTGTAGTTAACGCAGTCAACGCACCATCGGCACTAGAATATGCCGCTGCTATAAGTCCAAGTAAAAACAAAACCGCTAGACTAGTGCTTAACCCAGAGTTTATAGCGATTTCGGGGAAAAGTAAGTCTGTTTTTTCAGGAATTACCATTCCGGTTTGGTTAGCGTATATAAACAGTAAAGCACCTAATCCTAAGAACAATAGGTTGACTGGGATGAAAACCATACTGTAGGATAGCACGTTCTTCTGTGCATCTTTTAGATTCTTACAGGTTAAGCTTTTTTGCATCATATCCTGATCCAATCCTGTCATACAAATCGTGATAAACATCCCTCCAAAGAAGGATTTCCAGAAGTAATCCTTTGCAAGGCTATCTTCGAATTGAAAGGCTTTAGAATAGGTTTTTAGCTCTTCCGATCGCAGGAATTCCATCATAGACCAATCCAAGCTTTGTAGCATAACGTATATCGCAACACCCACAGCACTCAGCATAAAAAGAGTCTGAAAGGTATCCGTCCAGACTATGGTTTTTATACCGCCACGTGCAGTGTATAGCCAAATAAGAAGTACAGAAATACAAACGGTTACCACAAACGGAACATTCCAAGTATCGAATACATAGGCTTGTAGAACTGCGGCAACTAAGAATAAACGAAATGCTGATCCGAGCATACGGGAGATGAAAAAGAAAATAGCGCCAGTTCGGTAACTAACCCTTCCAAAACGCTGTTCTAGATACTCGTAAATAGTGGTGACGTTAAGTCTATAATACAGCGGAAGAAGGACATAGGTTATGACTAGATATCCGAAGAAATACCCAGAAACCACTTGCATATACGTAAACTGTGAATCTTGCACCCATCCTGGAACCGACATAAAGGTAACGCCAGATAGGGAAGACCCAATCATTCCAAATGCAACCAAATACCAAGGCGATTTATTTTCCCCTTTAAAAAAAGCAGCATTTGAATCGCTCTTTCCCGTAAAGTAGGAAATGACTAATAGAACTACAAAATAAGCTGCTATGAGTAAAAGAATCTGAAACGGCTGCATAGTTATTTATATAAGAATGGAGGCAAAAATACAAAGATTGTTAAAATACGAGCGAAGTATAGGTTAAATTATAGGAATAAAGAAATAGGTCGGTTTTAGTTTTCTAGTTGCAAGTGAAAATAGGATGGTTTCCTGGCGTATAATTGGAAGTGAATTTGCTCTTTTCCTTTTACATGTTTCCTTCATCAATTTATAAAAGCGGTGTCTTCAAGGTTTAAACATTTCGTATCTTTACACTTATTATTCAACTTTATATGGATTATTCATCAAAACTATTAAAGCAAGCGGTTGAGGAAATGTCGCAATTGCCTGGAATCGGAAAACGTACTGCCTTGCGGTTGGTTTTGCATCTGCTACGGCAACCTCAAGACCAAACTACTAGACTAACACAAAGTTTGGATACGCTACGACAAGAAATAAAGTTTTGTAAAAATTGCTTTAATATCTCTGATACGGATATTTGTGAGATATGCATCAATCCAAATAGAGATAAAAGTTTAATTTGTGTGGTGGAGGATGTGCGCGATGTAATGGCCATAGAAAACACCAGTCAGTTTAAAGGCGTATACCATGTTTTGGGAGGGAAAATCTCTCCTATGGAAGGAATTGGGCCTGGAGATTTACACATAGAACCTTTGGTAGACAAGGTAAAGCAAGGCGATGTACAAGAGTTGCTTTTTGCACTTAGCTCTACCATGGAAGGAGATACCACTAACTTTTACATCTTTAAGCAAATTGAAGGACTGCCTGTGAATCTTACTACTATCGCTAGAGGAATAGCCGTGGGAGATGAATTACAGTATGCCGATGAGGTTACGTTAGGACGTAGTATCTTGCAACGTGTGCCATTTGAATCCACCTTAAAAAATCAATAAGCAGCTTGAAGTTATCTGTTATAATCCTTAATTACAACGTTTGCAATTTCCTCCGGCAAGCTATTCTTAGCGTGCAATCTGCGATAAAAAATATAGAAGCCGAAATTATTATCATTGATAATAATTCGCCAGACGATAGCTGTGCGATGGTAAGGGCGGAGTTTCCAGAACTTTTGCTCATCGAAAATAAAGAAAATATAGGCTTTGGCAGAGCCAATAACCAAGCAGTAGAACATGCAAAAGGAGAGTTTATTTGTATACTAAATCCCGATACCGCAGTGGCTGCCGATGTTTTTGAGAAATGCTTAGACTTTATAGAGGCAACACCAGATTGTGGAGCAATAGGCGTTAGGCTAATTGACGGAACAGGAAATTATCTGCCAGAAAGCAAACGAAATCTTCCTACGCCTAGCGTATCCTTAAGTAAAATAACAGGCAGTAAAAACCAACATAATACCTACTATGCCAATCATGTAGCAGAGGATGGTGTTGGCACAGTAACCGTACTTCCTGGTGCCTTTATGTTTATGCGAAGAAGTCTTTACAATAAAGTTGGAGGATTCGATAAAGCATTCTTTATGTACGGTGAGGACATCGACTTATCCTATAGTATAGAAAAAGCAGGTTATAAGAATTACTACTTAGGATCGGCCTATGTGTTGCATTATAAAGGAGAAAGTACCCAACAAGACAAAGAATATTTAGATCGGTTTTATGGAGCGATGCACATATTTTATAAGAAACACTTTTCCAAAAATTTGCTGCAAGA
>DATGMW010000137.1:0-4143 GCA_035307105.1 Flavobacteriaceae bacterium | reverse complement strand
GTCCTAGCTTTTCTAAAACCTTCCCTTTTTCTAAGTAGGCTCCTACAAAGGCGTCATCGCTTATTATAGCAAAGTCATAAGCTTCTAGAGCTTTGTTGTAATTCTTTAAAGTGTAATATTGCTTCCCTACATTCTGCCATGCTATTTCACTATACGGGAATCTCTCAATATAATCTAATAGGAAATCAATGGCTTGTTGGTGTTGCTCCAGAATATCAAAACAGTAAACAGCGTTGTGTAGTGCGGAATCATTTTCTGGATCTTCATTCACACAGTAAATGAAGTTTAATAAGGCATTATGGAAATCCTCTAAGAAAAGATATTCCATGCCTATAAGCGAATAAATCTCTGCATTATCTAAACTGATTTCCAAAGCGGTTTCTAAAAGGTAGATAGCTTGCGCGTGTTCGTTTCTACGAGAATGTATATTGGCTTTTTGAATATATACCTCTTCATTGGACTTTTCTATCTCATATATTTCGTCTATGAGCACTTCCGCTTCATTGAGCTCGTTCTCAATAACGTAAATTTCAACCAAATATAGCTTTAAGCTAGTAGAGGAAGGGTGTTGTTCTAAACCTATACGTATAGCTTTTCTAGCCATTGCCATCTCTCCATTATCTAAATAGTGGTTGATGATAATTTCAAATTCTTCGGAATCAAAAAATAGAATGTCATTCGTTTTAAGCATAGACTCAAAACGATGTAAGGTTATTTGTTCTGATTCATTTGGACCAAATTGCATATATAGTCTAAAGTTTATACTATAGCTAAGCTATATAATTAATTACAAAGTTAAGGCAAAGTAATCGACTTACACCGTTGTAATGAAATAGTTATCCACAACAAGGAGCGAAAAACCCTGAAAATAAAGCGTTTTAAGAGCTTTCTAACAGTATTTCGTCCAACACCTCTATCAGAATATCACAGCCTTCTTTTATTTCCCCCATAGATATGGTAAGTGGGGGAGTGATTCGAATAGCGCGTTCTTCGAATAGTAGCCAGAACAAGATAAGCCCTCGATCTTTACATTTTAGTATTGCTTTATTGACTATTTCTCCACTTTCCATAATCGGAGCTAGCATCAATCCTTTTCCTCGGACCTCTTTAATAAGGGGATGTACTAGTAACGAACGGAAATATTTTTCTTTCTCCAGAGTTTGTGGAATCAAATTGCTCTCTACCAACTCCTCTAGGGTTGCTAAAGCTGCTGCAGCAATGACAGGGTTTCCTCCAAAAGTGGTGATGTGTCCTTGTTTTGGATTGTCTTTTAGCAAAGCCATATATTCATAAGACGAAGTAAATGCACCAATGGGTAAACCACCGCCCATACCTTTACCCAGCACTAAAATATCTGGGACTACATCGTAATTCTGAAAACCAAATAACCTTCCTGTTCTTCCAAAACCTGGTTGAATTTCATCTAAAATAAGCAAAGCACCCACTTCTTGACAACGCTCTTTTACTTTTTTAAGAAATCCGTTCTCAGGCTGATTAAATCCTGCGCCACCTTGAATAGTCTCGAAGATTACGCCAGCTGTTTTGGTGGTAATTTTCTGAATATCTTGGTCCTTATTAAATCCTATTGGAGTACAGTTTGGTACAAGTGGCTCAAATGGTGCACGTCTTTCTTTACTTCCCATAATACTCATAGAACCCATGGTGTTGCCATGATAAGCGTTGTTGCCATATATTATCTCCGTGCGTCCAGTAACTCTTCTTGCTAGCTTTAGAGAGCCTTCTATAGCCTCGGTGCCACTGTTTACCAAATAGGTTGTTTTTAGTGAGTTGGGTAGGTGCTGTGCGAGTAGTTTAGTTAAATTAAGCGCAGGTTCTTGTATGTATTCTCCATACACCATTACGTGTAGGTATTTGTCTATTTGTTTCTTTGTAGCTTCTATTACGCGCGGATGGCAGTGCCCTAAAGTACAGGCCGAGACACCAGCAACAAAGTCCAAATGTTTGTTCCCCTCGGAGTCATAAATATAACTGCCTTTTGCATGCGAAATTGATAGGGCAAGAGGATGTGGTGAGGTTTGTGCTTGATAGGTGAAAAAGTCTTTATTCATAAATTAAAAATCTTTTTAACTCTAAGAGTTAGTAATTTAAACTTAATCGATTACTTCTTGATCTGCTTCTAATAGAATGTCGTCGGCTTTTTGCAAAGACGGATCATCTTCCGATTTTTTGGTGGTTTCATTAAAGAAATCTTCTGGTAATTCGGGTGGTTCTATTCCTTTTATTTTTGGAAGTGTTATTTTGGGTTTTCCTTTAAGTAAATCACTCACTTCCTTTATACGTTCTTCGCCGCGCCAATTAAAACCTGGTAATAGTCTAGCATTTTTGGGTAACATGGATTCGGGATACAGTTTTCCAGATGCATTTTGCAAAAACCGTACGCCGGTTATTTCATTATTCTCTACGTAGATTTCTATATTACTACTCAATGTTTTGTCGATTCCGATGAGTTCATCTTTCTCATCGCGGGTATAGAATAAAACTTCTGTATTGCGATTGATTTTAATGGAGTCTATTTTATTATCGGTAAATAAACCTAATAAATACTGTCCTTTTATTTGATTGTAACCTCCGCTTAAGGTATCGGGTTGAACAAGGAATGCGTTGTTATGAACCTTTAAAGTGTCCATTTCCTTTGCCGTATTATTGTAAATCATTTGAATGGTATCTCCTGTCATTTGGCTTTCACCACTCCATATTATTGGTTTGCGAAGCAACTTCATAATGCCTTTTCTTTCATTTACATTGATAGAATCGGCTTTACCGCTCATAGGTTCTTCTTTTCCCAAAGGGTCTATTTTTAGGAAACGAGCATCTGGATAGGCATTCATTATCCTGTGCTCGGGCTTTCCAGTAATTATAATTTTGTTAGCATTTACATAAAGTGTATCCGTCCCTTGTTTAGATGCTATGATAGGGTTTTTGGTAATGAGTACAGAGTCTTTTTCCTTGTATATTTCCGCATAATGTCCTGTTATTTTACTTTGATTTATGCTGTCGTAGACTCGAATATTGTTGGTAGCGGATGCAAAGTTTGTGTTTCTATCAAAATAGATGCTATCTCCATAAAGCACCCGGTCATCGTAGTCTACTCTGGCATTTTGAATGAAATAGCCATGGCTTTCTCGAGTTTGGAAAAATCCTCTTTCTGAATATACCTTACTGTTTTCTCCCGTAATGGTAGATGGGCCAAATAGAAAAGCGTCGCCAGATTCGGAGTAAAAGTCTACCTGTTCGGAGTCTAATATGTAATCTGGGTTTTCTATATGTACCTTATCTAAAAACTGGTATTTTTTAGTCTCTGTATGATACCTTCCTATAGTACTGTTTAGTACACTAGAGGAGTCGCGAACTACACCTCCCGTGTCGTAATAAGCTTGCTGACGCACTCTGTCAAAATATAGCACCTCACTCTCTAAAGTAGTTTGTGGTTCTTTAAGTAGTACATCGCCACGAGCGAAAGCCAATTGTGTGTTTCCATTATATTCTGTATATCTGCTTCGTAGACTTAAGCTGTCGCCTTGTGTCATATATACATTTCCATAGGCACGTACAAAGTTATCTTGCGGATACAAAAACGCCTGATCGCACCACATTTCTACCCCTTCATGTATAATATATACCTGTCCCGCTGCATCTTTTGTATAGATGATGGCATCTGGTAATTCCGGACGTTTCTCGGTATAGCCCGAGTGGATTTCTACTTTTTGTGGCTCTTGGGCGTATACTGTGCCAAAACCAATAAAAAGTAGCAGAAGGTAGCGTATGTAGTGTTTATGAAACAAATATTTTGGTCTTAAATTAAACTACTTATAAAAATCTCAAAACGAGTTTTCCGTAAATTAAAGATACGGAAATACTCGTTTTAAAAAACTTGATATGTAAGGGAAGCTTGCCTACGATCTATGAATTGTTTGTGTACGATCTGGTCCTACAGAAACAATGGTCACTGGCACTCCCACTTCTTTCTCTATATATGCGATATATTCTTTAAGTGCTTTTGGAAGTGTATCTACATCACGTGCACCCGTAATATCTTCTTTCCATCCTTTAAACTCTTGGTAAACTGGTTGGATATACTCTTCTTCGATCGAGTATGGGAAATGATCTATAAGCTCTCCTTGG
>DATGMW010000136.1:0-3248 GCA_035307105.1 Flavobacteriaceae bacterium | reverse complement strand
GCCGATGGGGATTATTATAAATCTTGGTTAGAATAAATAAAATTTAAAATAGTTTAAAAAGAATAATAATGAGTGAGAAAAAGAAAATAGAGTCTGTAGAGTTTGGGTTAGAGAAGATTTTTGATGGAGCACAAGACTTTTTACCATTGCTAGGAACAGATTACGTAGAGTTTTATGTTGGAAATGCCAAACAGGCAGCGCATTACTATAAAACTGCTTTCGGATTTCAATCGGAGGCATACGCAGGATTGGAAACAGGGGTAAGAGATCGCGCTTCCTATGTTCTTAAACAAGATAAAGTAAGACTTGTGTTGACTACTGCGTTAAACAGTGCGTCGCCAATTGGAGAACATGTTAAAAAGCATGGCGATGGTGTAAAAATCGTTGCATTATGGGTGGAAGATGCTCGTAAGGCTTACGAAGAAACAACCAAGCGCGGTGCTAAATCATACATGGAGCCAGTGGTGGAAAAAGACGAGCATGGAGAGGTGGTTAGAGCAGGGATATATACTTATGGAGAAACGGTTCACATGTTCGTGGAACGTAAAAACTATAAGGGTATCTTTTTGCCAGGATATAAGAAGTGGGAGTCCGATTATAATCCAGAGCCAGTAGGTTTAAAATATATAGACCATATGGTAGGAAACGTAGATTGGAATCAGATGAACAAGTGGGTAAAGTGGTACGAAGAAGTGATGGGGTTTGTAAACTTCTTGTCTTTCGACGACACGCAAATCCATACCGAATACTCCGCTCTTATGTCCAAAGTAATGGCTAATGGTAATGGCCGTATTAAATTTCCTATAAACGAACCAGCCGAAGGAAAGAAGAAGTCGCAAATAGAAGAATACTTAGATTTTTACGAAGGAGAAGGCGTGCAACATATCGCCGTAGCAACCGACGATATTATAAAAACCGTTTCCGATATGCGTAGTCGCGGCGTAGAATTTTTATCGGTACCACCACAAACTTACTATGATTCTGTACCACTTCGTTTGGGAGAATACGATCATGAATTACAAGAGGATATTAAGAAGCTACAAAAACTTGGCATTATGATTGATGCTGATGAGGAAGGGTATTTGCTTCAAATATTTACCAAGCCAGTAGAAGATCGTCCTACATTATTCTATGAAATTATTCAGAGAATGGGCGCAAGAGGCTTTGGTGCAGGAAACTTTAAGGCGCTTTTTGAGTCTATAGAGAGAGAACAAGCACTTAGAGGTACATTGTAATACAGGTTGTATTGCACGTTAATTCAATCATAAAAACCCTGTCTAATTACGAGGTAGGGTTTTTTTATGTAATATTTGAAGGGTACTTTGTAGTTTTAAATTACTAAACACAACGAATTGTTATGAGAAAGTGGTTATTTCTAATATTCTTCTTGTCGACTTTATTAAGCTTCGGACAAGAAACTGGTAAGGCATTTGGTGATGGAGAGTTCTTTCGCTTTCGTGTACACTATGGATTGCTAACCGCAGGCTATGCCGAGCTAAGTGTAAAGTCTAAAAAGTTGAACGGAAAACCAGTTTATCATATTAAAGGAGAAGGAAGGACAAGAGGCGTTTCTCGCCTGTTTTTTAAAGTAGAAGATGTGTATGAGACGTATATAGATAAGTCAAACAATCTACCTCAGCGCTTTGTTAGGGACATATATGAAGGAGGATATACCAAAGATGTGATATTAAACTTTGACCATCCAAATCAAACTGTATTGGTAAATGATAGAAAGCATAAAACAGAAGAAATCTTTGACATCAAAGAGGGAACTCAAGACTTGCTCTCTAGCTTCTACTACCTGCGAAACAAAATAGATAGAAGTAGTTTGGTAGAAGGGGAGTTTATGGATATAAATATTTTCTTTGATAAAGAAAATTACACCATGCGATTAAAGTTCTTGGGGAGAGAGGTGCTGCGAACACCATTTGGAAGGGTTTCTACATTGATGTTCAGACCATACGTGCAGTCTGGAAGAGTTTTTAAAGAAAGGGAAAGTCTCACGATATGGATTAGTGATGATGAGAATAAGATGCCACTCTTAATCCAAGCAGATTTGGCTGTAGGGTCACTTAAAGCAACATTGACGGAATATAAAAATCTACAAAAGGTGCTTCAAACCGAATAATAAGACTTCTTCGAAGTTTTAGCATTTTAAGTTGGGCTATTTCCTGAATTTTATTGATATTTGATGATTAATATTCTGAAATATTTAACATTTCAGGGAAAAGCTTAGTAGAATCGTGAAGAGAATAGGTTTAATAGTACTAGTTGCACTCATACAAATTGCTTGTGATGCAACAAAGAAAGATGAAAAGGCATTAGCCAGAAATCTAGCTGCCATTGGAGATGCTGAGGTTGAAAAACAAGAGTCTAAAATAGAGTATGGATTTATTCTTGACGATTTAGAAGTCATACGCGATACTATTCGCTCTGGTGATACCTTCGGTGGAATCCTTGATGCACATGGAGTTTCACAAGGAGATATCTTGGAAATCGCCAATAACTACAAAGAGGAATTTGATGTGCGTCGAATTAGAGAAGGTAAACCTTATGTAATTCTAAAATCCAAAGACTCTTTAGCAGCAACGAAAGCTTTTATCTACGAAAAAGATAAAATTGAATATACAGTCATCGACTTTGATGATAAAATAAAAGTAGAAAATAGACAAAGAAAAGTCACCTATAGGGAGCATTATGCTTCTGGAGTCATCACAAGTTCTCTCTCTCAAACTCTTCAAGATCAAAACTTAAGCCCGTTGATGACAGATCGTATGGCAAATATATATGCGTGGACGATAAACTTCTTTAAACTTCAGCAAAACGATAAGTTCAAAGTGGTCTATACGCAGAAATATATTAATGATACTATTCCTGTTGGATTAGGAGAAATAAAAGCAGCTGTTTTTGAGCATGCTGGAAAGCCTTTGTACTCTTTTAATTTCGCATCGGAGGCAAGCGATAAAATCGGAGATTTTTTCGATGAAGAGGCCAATAACTTACGTCGTGCTTTCTTAAAAGCACCAGTAGAGTTTAGTCGTATATCCTCTCGATATAATTTAAATAGACGAATTGCTTATTATGGAAATAAAGTCCGGCCACATTTAGGAACCGATTTCGCAGCTCCAATTGGAACTCCGATACTAGCTACTGCAGATGGTGTTATAAGTGCATCCGAAAGACGTGGTGGAAACGGAAATTATGTGAAGATTCGCCATAACTCCACCTACGAAACGCAATACTTACAC
>DATGMW010000135.1:0-10316 GCA_035307105.1 Flavobacteriaceae bacterium | reverse complement strand
TCTGCAAGGGAAGCATAAATTTCATCTATTCCGTTTTTTTGAACGAAATAGAATATTTTCTCTAATCCAGCCTCATCTATATTACTTATATCAAATACTTTACGCAACTGATAGCCATATTCTTGCCTTGTATTAAAAAAGTCTTCTAACTGACTTGTTTTAGCATTATTTCCTAAAATGATTACTTTACGCACATTTCCTTTTAAATGCAGTCGGTATCGTTTTAGCAAATAGAATAAAGAGAATTTTGCAATAGCAACAAAAAGCATGCTCAGCAAAGTGTATTTTAAGATAGTATTGGAGTGGATCCAAGAGTGGGAATGATATCCAAAATAAGCATATACCACCAAGGCAAACATCACTGTTTGTCGAGCTAATAAAATCAGTAGATTGGTAGCATGTGTGTATCTATATACCGCGTAAAACTTTGTTGCTAAAGATAGGGCTAGCCACGCTATGGTAATAAAAGCCCCAAATATAAGAGGATCTATATAAGGCAAAATAACGAAATAAGCCACTACATACACGATAAGCATATCTACCGCATAGGCTATAGGGCGAATCCATCCTGAATACCTTCCTTTTTTAAACATATGTTGCTTATTGACGTATATGTTCGTGCTCTGAGAAGTCCTTGTGTTCACTGCGGTAAAGTTCCTCTTTACTTAAACCTTTAAAGTATTCGAACGTTTTACGCATGCCTTCTTCTCTGCTAACTTTTGGCTCCCAATCCAATATTTTTTTAGCAAGACTTATATCTGGTCTGCGTTGCATAGGATCATCTTCTGGCAATTCTTTAAAAATAATTTTATTTTTGGATCCGGTAAGTTTAATTATCTCTTCGGAAAATTCAAGTATGGTCATCTCCGCTGGGTTTCCAATATTTACTGGATAAGCATAATCACTTAGCAATAGACGATATAATCCTTCTATTTGATCATCGATAAAGCAAAAAGAACGGGTTTGTAGGCCATCGCCAAAAACGGTTAAGTCTTCGCCTCTTAATGCTTGCCCCATAAAGGCTGGGATTACTCTACCATCGTTCAGCCGCATACGCGGTCCATAGGTGTTGAAAATGCGAGCTATACGCGTCTCCATTCCATGATATCTATGGTATGCCATGGTGATGGACTCTTGAAAACGTTTGGCCTCGTCATACACGCCGCGTGGACCTATAGAGCTAACATTTCCGTTATAATCTTCTGATTGTGGATGGACTAATGGATCTCCATAAACCTCTGATGTAGAGGCAATAAGAATTCGTGCATTTTTCTCACGTGCCAATCCTAGTAAGTTATGGGTTCCTAAGGATCCTACTTTTAGGGTATGAATTGGAATCTTAAGATAGTCTATAGGGCTCGCTGGAGATGCAAAATGTAAGATATAATCAAGTTTTCCAGGTACGTGCACAAAGGTGGTTACATCGTGGTTATAAAAAACAAAGTTTTTATTAGGAAAAAGATGTTCAATATTTTTTAAATCGCCAGTAATAAGGTTATCCATCCCTATTACGCTATAGCCTTCCTTTATAAATCTATCACATAAATGCGATCCCAAAAAACCGGCTGCTCCGGTGATCAATACTCTCTTCATAACTACGTTTTATTGAAAAAATAGCATTAGAACTGCATTACACCGTCCTTCCATTATGGAATATCTCCAATTTGATAAAACTTATCTTGATTTAACTTCCGAGGGTGGTGTTTTTTGCCATTTTTCCTTAAAGACCAAATATATGAATTTAGAGTTTCCTATTAGGTAACGTCGCCACATTCTTTTAGGCTCTTGTAGGAATCTGAAGAACCACTCCATACCGATCTTTTGCATCCATATCGGCGCACGTTTTACCTCTCCAGCATACACATCAAAGCTCCCGCCAACACCCATAATGAAATTCACTTGACTCAAGGCATCTTTATGTCGGAATAAAAAGTTCTCTTTAAATGGAGAGGAAATCGCAACAAACAACATTTGCGCACCAGATTGAACGATTTCGTCCACTATCTTGGCTTCTGCTTCTTCGTTGAAATATCCATTTCTATAACCCGCTACTAAGTTCTCTCCGTACTTCTCCTTGTAAATTCTAGTTAACCTGGTTACCACTTCTTCTTTAGCACCTAATAGGTATATTTTGTAGCCATTTTTTGCAGCCAAATCCACTAGGTTTCCCATTAGATCTACTCCAGCGACTCTCTCTTTTATCGGTTTCTTAAGAAACTTGGAGGCCCACACTACTGCTTGGCCATCGGCATTAATAATATCGGCTTCATGCACACTTTTTCGCAAGTCAATATCCCCCTGTAAGTCCACAATCTTTCCAGCATTCAAATCGGTATAATGTACTTGTTTCTTTTGATTTATGGCATGCTCTACCTCCTGCAAGGTTTCTTGCATGGTTAAATTATGTACGTGTGTATTTAATAGTTGAATGACTTCCATAAACTTGTAAAACTATGATGAAGCAACCCCGCAATGAGCTACCACTATAGTATAGAGGATGATTTTTCAAAAAGGTTGCTTGCAAAAATAGAGAATGTTTGATTCTTAAAAATAGAATAAGATAAAATTAGCATTCAAGGTGCTTTTCTCCATAAAATACCCAAAAATTTAGATAGGAGTTTTAGATTTTCCTTTTTGATTTAGCAGTAATAAAAGAGCAAGCCAATATGCTAGATGAATTCTATCAAAGAAATTTCCTCCAATAGCAATTAAAATAATTATGCTAATCGCGACAACCATATGCATTGGCGACCAATCTAGAAGTCGAATTATAAGTCGGTAATAAAGAATTATAAACAAACCTGATCCAAGGATTCCAAAGTTTAAGAAGAGGTCTATAAATGCCATTTCGGTAAGTTGATTTACGTTATCCAATCCTCCGAAAAGGTAATTCACCCAAGTCCAATTCTCTTGAATAAAAACCCAAGTGCTCTGAGCATATATATTCCTGTAGGACAAGGCAAAGGTCAAAAAGTCTTCTTTCTGATACAGCTCTAGCAATACAGAGAAAACCGATGCTAACTTATGACGGAAATACACAAGAAGCAATCCGATAGCACCAAGGATAGCCCATAACCACTTTTTTCGATAGTACTGCTTGTCTATAATATAAAGGGTATAGAACACTAAGAGAAACAAATAAGTACTCTTTGTACCAGATAATAAAGCTGCAAGACTTAGTGTATACAACAAAATGGAATAGGTTCTTTTTGCTGGCACACGTTTATGTAGTAAATATGTAGCGGATATACTTAAAATATAAAAATAGCTTACATAGGACGACGGATATAAAAACCCAGAAATACCAAATCGATTAGGGTTAAGATAAGTCTGTAACACCTTTGCTTTTATGAGTAAACCAACAAAAACACTACATGCCAATCCTCCTGCTAAAACAACAAAACCATGTTTTACGTACTTAGGAATTTCTATTGGTTTCTTCTCTACCCCATTAGACAATAACAGAAATAGCGGAAAGATATATACATACCCCATCCAAGTTTTTATCACATCCTTGTAGAGGTCTATATCATTTGGATAGTGAGAAGCTATAGACCAGCTCCCGATGATTTTAAACAACAGCAGAGAGAATACTCCTACAAGGACTAAGCCGTTTTCTTTGGGAGAAATTGCTATGATTAAAAGCAAGAAGAAAAGCATGTCTGGCAACCATGTATAATGTAAATGTTGCCCCGTATGGTAATAATAGAACTTATAGACTATGGAAAGCACCACATTGACAACCCAAAAAAGTAAGAATAGTTGCCATCTTTTATCCCGTAATATTAATTGTATTCTATTCGCCATTTTCTATACGTTTTGCTAATGGTAAATAATACAACAACAGAAATACTGGGATTACTCCACGATTTACCTCTAAAATAGATTCGGTGAGACTGATCATTAAAAAAATAAAAAGTATACCTAACAGAAGCTTGTTATTTTCTTTCCATGCAGTAAAAAACAAGTAAGCTACCCAAGCGCCAAATAACAGAAAGCCAACTAACCCATAGGATGCCAAAACAGTTAAGTATTGGTTATGTGAATTGTAGCGCGCTCTTGCACACGGCCAACATTCTATCTCCTTAGATCGATACTTCTGCACCAAGGCTTCCCTAGTATCGCCAGTTCCTTTTCCAAACCACTTGTTTTCTTCCCATACCAACATAGAAGCTTTTATCTTCGCTACCCGAACGGATACACTTCCGTAATTATTATTATCGTAATGCGTAAAACCTTGAAAATCTTTTAATTGATTTATTTTGAATCGAAAGTCTTCGGAAAAGGAGAAAACGGCGATCAATATAACACCTACCATGCCTAAACCATAATAAAATACTTTCTTGCCAGAGGATATTGCTTTTATAATTAACAAAATCAACAAAACAATTAGTGCTATTCTGCTAGAGCTGAATAGCACAAAAAGACTTAAAAGAGCACTGAGTGCAATAGTTCTAGTCTGTGTAAATAACTTTCTTTCGCTAAGCATTACTATGGCTACTAACGCATACATAGCCATATAAGTGGAGTGAAAGCCATAGTCGTCAATAGCAGAAAAGTACCAAGTTGGCTCTTCCTTTACTGCAATAAACTGATCGTAACCTACACCAAGCATTGCGATAATACTTGCTAGAGATATTCCTAAAACAAAACTGCGATAAAAGTCTTTGGGTTGCTTTATTCTATTTGGGATAATGAGCAATGGAATAAGCAATAAGGGTAAGTTGCGCTCCAAAACACGTATTCCATACCGAACGTCCTCATTGCCTATAACTCGCAAAGCGATGTAAGCAAATATCACAACATAAAACAAAGTCAATCGTTTGTCTATTTGCGTGTTTTTCTCTTTAAATCGTAGAAATATTGCGATTAGTACTAGAGAAGCAATGCCTATTGGAAATAAAGTACTAGGAAAAGACAAAGAGAAAGCCAAGAAGCACAAGGCGTAATGATAAGCGTTATGTAGGGTTATCTTAGGCATATAATTTTTTGTATTTCTAATATTTTCTATTGTACTTCTATAAACAGACCAGTGTTTTTTATTGTCTTGATTGAATTACTTCTTGAAATAGGTCTACGTACTGCTTCATCATTTTATCGAATTGAAATTTCTCTGTAAAATTCTCTATACTTCGCTCTCGTATTTTCTGATATTGAAGAACATCTATACCCGGCAATTTTTTTAGACACGCCAATAATTCTTGCATAGAGTCCGTAAAAAAACCATTCTCTCCTGGTTTTAGTATTTCTAGATTACCTCCTACGTCGTTACAAATGATTGGTATGCCATAGCTTTGAGCCTCGATTAAGCATAAGGGCAAACCTTCTGATTTTGAAAACAATAATACGTAGTCAGAGTTTCTATACAAGCTATCCATGTCGTCTACATGTCCTAAAACCTTAAATTGCTTATCATCAGACACCAAGTTTTCTAGTTCCTCTCGATCTGGTCCATCTCCTGCAAACTGAATAGTAACTTGCTTAGGTAATTTATTTTTCAAAAATTGTGATAAAGCTACTTGCTGTTTTCTACCATCTATTAATGCAGGCATAGTTACAACAATATGCTCTGGATTTAGAGGTTTTTCTAAATCGTAATCTACTGGTGGTGTACCATTATAAATCACTCTAACACCCTTTACATTAAAGTACTCTTGCAGGTTTTGCTTCACATTACTGGAGACCGCGATAGTATACTTCGGAAACAATGTTGCGTATTTAAGCGAGTTAAGCGTAATGTGTGCAATGTGAACAATGCATATTTCTTTTCTAAGTAACTTGGATAAAGCGAGTAAATAAGTAGTCATTTTTCGATGATGAGACAAAAACACCACCTCGTCTGCATTTTTCAACAACTCCATTGCTTTAAACTTAACATAGGACGACTCTCCCAACTGTTTTTTATAACTAGGCGCTAAGTCTTCGTAACTAGTAAAAGAACTAACCTTGCCATCAGAAAACATGCCTGTACGCATTAAGTTATTGTGGAAGATGACGCATAAGTTATTTGCCCCTCCTACATCTTCTAAATAGGTATATAAACTTATCAGCTTCATTATTTTTTGGTCTTATTTAGAAGTTTGTTGTAAAGCAACATGTATTTCATATAGTTGGCTGAAAGAGAATAGTTTGCTTTGGCAAAAGAGGCGATTTTCTTTTTTTCTGCTGTTTCTATTTTAAACAGTTCCCTGTTTAAATATTCTTTTTCGTCAGCAAAGACATACCCTAGAAAAGGTTTTTCTTTTAGGATCGATGTATAAGCTCCTGCTGAATTTATAGCAATTACCTTTAATCCTTTCCCCCAATATTCCGCAATCTTGGTAGGAGTAGCTACTTCATTGAACGGCTCATTACTACGATATAAAATGCCATAATCCATAGAGTCCAATACGTTGGATACTTCCAATGGGGTTAACCCAGTTAAGAATTTAGTGGTATTTGCACTTGGGATGTTTACTTTTTTATTGGTAACCACCGTAAAGTCTATCGTGCCTTGTTTTTCTAACATAGCGACCAAAGACTCTATTTTCTGATAAGACTGACTACCACCAACAAACACCAACTTTGGCCTTTCTGCTATATCTATCTCTTCTGTAAGATAAGGTTTAAAAATAGTATCGTTGTAGGCACTTACACAGATGGAATAGTTTTTTATTTCTATCTGATATTGCTTTTCATAAACCTTCCTAAGTCTTTCCGAAACAAAATTGAAGAAAATAGGTGAATGGAAAAGCTCTTTATTCATTTCTGTATATTGCTTTTCTCCTTTGGAATCCTCGAAATATCGCATTTCATCCTCTACATAGCCTCGTACATCGTATAAAACTCGAATGTTCGGCTTCTGCTGTTGCACCAACCAACCTATATATGCTGCTTCAATATTCCTGCAATGCAATATTGCCAACTTTTTATCTGGTAAGCGCTTAGCCAAACGTTTTGCTTGCTTCGCATAGTTTAACTTCTGCGGAAGAAATAAAAATTCCGTGTTTGGTTCCCTCCTTAATTTAGATAGTTTTTTCAAGCTTGCTCTGGCTTTATATCGCTGTCCAATAATAAGTTTTACTGGAATATTATTTTTCCGTAAGCTAGAAACATAGGCATACACCTGCGATTCAAAAACGGAAGAAGAAATACCTTCTACAGTAAAATAATAAATTGGAACCTGCATAGCCTATCTAAGAGTTAAGGAGTTTAATGTTTTGCTTTCTATGGTCTTTTAAGCGGAATGCTACAAAGTAAACACCGAAGATATATAATACATTATACAACGCATGGTTAAACAAAAACATAGATAATACAATAGGGAAAAGCAAAAGCACGCGTTGGTGCCAATTGAGATATACCATGGGATATAGCACTATTAAAATATAAATTAGCAGACCCAAATAACCCGACTTCAATAAAATAGTCAGCGGAGTATTATCTAAAATGTTGAGTTCTCTCCTGCCTAAATATTCATTATAGTGAAAGATAAAGGTAGATCCCATGCCAAAACCAAACGCTTTTGTTATAGCTGGTTCTCTTTTATATTTTTCTAAAAAATCGGCATTAGAAATCACTCGATAATTATAAGAGGTATCTTCTGTCGGATTGATTATTCCTTTGATTCGTTCGTTATCCGATTGAAATATAAAAACCAAACTCGCTATAGTACCGGCGACTATGACTAACAAGTAGGTTAACTTTATTCTATAAATTAAACGATAGCCTATGGACCAAGCGAATAATAATAGCATAATAATTAAATCCTGTCGGGAAATACGAAGCCTATAAATGAGTATAGCTGTAAGTAAATAACTAAAGTAAAATAAGAAGTGTCTATTCCTATCTTTAAACACCAAATAGATAAACAAGTAGCTTATAAGCACGGTACTTGGACCAAATATTGTATCCAAATGCTCTTCACTTTGAAAGCTTTCTGGAATATAATAAAATCTTATAAAGGAGAGATACGGAATAATATGATAGATTACTAAAGTCCCGATTATTAAAGCATAATAAATATACTCTACTTTTAAACTTCGGTTTTTTGCTAATGTAATAGCCAGAAGAACGCCTAACCCAAAGACAACAAAAAATCGAAGATCACTTACTAAATAGGCTGTGCCTTCTAGTGCTCCCATAAAAGTGGATATTGCAATAGAGCCAAACCATAATCCCATAAGTATCCAAGTAGGCAGTCCTATTTTTGTTCTGGACTTGTAGATAAGACCTAAAACTATTAGAATATCTACTACTCGAATGCCAAAAAACACCCCGCTGGATATACCTGCATACGTCAAAGATAGCAGACATATCAAAACGCCGTCCATTATGGATTGTGAATTTATTTTTTTATCGAACATATAGAAAGTACGTATGGGTACTGCGATATAAAAATACCAAAATCAAACTAATGATTATACCATTTAGAGAATATCCTAGCAAATGCAAACCAAACCACAAAGATGCTATAAGCAATGCGGTTCCTATATTTATGTGATTAATATCTTTTGTTTCTCCTCTAGCTCCTAATATTGCAGAGAATAAGCTATACACTAGTTTTACAAGTCCTAGTAAACTCATCCACGCTATTAGAATATAATCACTCGCTAAATCCACATTAAGAAAGCGACCATTATCTACCCAAACCACCAAAATAATAGCGAAATAGGTTACTATGCCAAGCCCGATCAGTTGTAATATTTTAGTAAACACTTTAGCTTTATCTACCTTTTCCTTAAAGTAAACAAGCTCTTTAAACCCTACATATTCTTGCAAAAGCGTTAATGGGAATAGAAAAACAGTCAAATAATAAAAGTAGGTAGCAAAGGTCTCTTCATTTATTTTATCGGCTATCAAGATACGTTCTCCATACCCTAGCATGGTGATTAATGCAATATTTAATCCGAAAGAAATTCCAAACAAAAGGATGCCTGAGCTTCTTGACTTCTCTATTTGTGTGTTTCTCCAAAAGCTTATAAAGGATAGAGTACCGCATAATAATAACACAAAAGAGGCTTGGTAAAACAAGTTAGTTATAACCGTATTATTTTCTAATACAAACAACATCCACCATGCACCCAGTAGAAATAAGACTTTGAAACTGTTTTTTATTGCTTGTGCTAAGGAAAAGTTCTTTTGTAATCGGTTGGCATTAAAGCCCAACATAATGGCATTAATAGAAACTCCAGATATATAGAGTTGCCAAAAATCCAAGTATTCATATCGTGAAAAATAAGCTGCAAAACCTATTGGAACAAGCAGTAATAGTCCCAACAAAACAAAAAGAACATTAGCTCCAACACTCGGTTTTTGATAATTAAAATGAGCTAGACGCAGATATACTTGATCAAAGCCAAGAAATCCGAAACCTCCTATTATGCCCAGATAAGTTAAATAAAGAGATAACGGAGTGAAAATATCGGGGAAGTCTTTTCGCAAAAATAATATCAATAAGAAATTGCTCAAAGCACCTAATAATAGAATTATCAAGGACACATTGCTAGTAACTAACTTCTTTACTTGATGGGTTCTCACAATTTTATTTTTTATTCACGCCACAAAAATCTAAAACTATCTTATCTTTTGCGATATCTAAAGAGCCAAACACCTTATGTGCTACTAGAAATACAATAATATCTGCATCTTGTATAGCATCTTTATAAGGAACTATTCCTTTTCGTTTGCCATTGTTTAGGTTGGGTTCTACTTCTAACAAGTTGATACCCGATTCCTGTAATTTCTCGGCAACATACAATGCTGGAGACTCACGTAAATCGTCGATATTTGGTTTAAAAGCCAATCCCATAGCTGCTACCACGGGTTTCCTTTTTTTACGTATCTCGAAAGCTAAGGCTTCATTTTTTATCTTTTCGACTACCCATTCTGTTTTATACAGATTTCGCTCTCTAGAAGTCTGCATTAGGGTGCTTTCTTCTGGATAATTGGATATAATAAACCATGGATCTACAGCAATACAATGCCCTCCTACTCCTGTGCCTGGATTTAGAATATTTACTCTTGGGTGTTTGTTTGCCAATCGAATCAATTCCCACACATCTACCCCTACTTTATCGCAAATAATAGATAGCTCATTTGCAAAAGCGATTTGGTTATCTCGCGAAGCATTTTCTACGATTTTCACCATTTCTGCTGTCTTCGCATTGGTTTTATACAGGGTTCCTGTAACAAAGTAACGATAAAACTCAATAGCCTTTTCAGTGGACTCTGCATCGATACCACCTATAGCTCGGTCGTTGGTTTTAAGCTCGTAGATTATGTTTCCAGGCAATACACGCTCTGGACAGTAAGCGAAATAAATACTAGACTTTAAT
>DATGMW010000134.1:0-2660 GCA_035307105.1 Flavobacteriaceae bacterium | reverse complement strand
CCATTACTCAAAATACTATAGCCTATTTTCTCATAAGGCAAGTAACCGAAGAAGGACTGAAAACCATCTATACCTCCCGAATGGCCGTAACCTGCCATATTATAAAATGGAAAGGTGATGACTCCCAATCCAAAACCATCTTCCGTATCCAACATATCTTTCATGCTAGCTGGACTCGAAATTTTAGCAGAAAATAAAAGGTTAGCAAATTTATTTAAATCCGACACAGTAGAGTATATTGCTCCAGCACCTAAGGGAACAGTATAGTGTGTTTTTGGTTGTATTTGCCAAGCATCTTGGTATAGATAGGATTCCGCAACATCGACTGATTCGTCTGACGGATATCCAAAATAGGTTTCTTTAAGCCCATGTGGTTCTAGAATTTTTTCATCTAAAATACTCGCATAATCTTTTTTATATAGATCCTCTAGTATATAGGTTAGTAGGATATAATTGCTATTGCTGTAAGCAAAGTGAGAGCCAGGCTCAAACGCACTGGTGTATTTTTTCATACGTCCCATCATTTCCTCTCGCGATTGTTCTTTTGTATTCCAATCTGCGTAGTCTAGCTCATTTGTAATGTTTGGAATACCACTGCGATGTTGTAGTAGATTTTTTATGCTAATTTTCTCTGCGTTATATATTTCAGGAAAAAAATTATCTAAGGTAGAATCCAAATCCATTTTACTTTCTTCAATCGCCATTAAAATCAGTGTAGCAGTATAGGTTTTTGTAATAGAACCAATGGCATAATGCGTTTTGTCGTCTGCTTTTTTATCCTCTTCTATATTGCTATATCCAACAAATCGTTCGTAGATAATGCTATCGTTTCGAATTAGCTGCACACTTCCCATAAACTGATTGTGTTTTTCTAGTTTATCGAAAAGAGAATCCAAATCCTTTATTCTCTGCTCTTGGGCTAGGCTTACTGAAAAGCAAAAGATAGCTAGGAAGTAAAATAAAAATTGTTTTTTCATGTCGTTTTGGTGATTGCTTATTTAGTTAGGAAACGATTATAATTTTAAATATAAGAAAATAGTAGTGTTTTTTACATACTTTAAAACAGTATTGACCGATAAAAAACTAAAAATGCTTACTAGCTGATTTTTTGGTAATTGGTGAATTAGTGAACCAGTAAACTAGTGAGCAATGATTTGTGTTTTTTGCTTACTACTGATCTCTGACTGCTGATCTCTGATTGCTGACGGCTGACAGCCAACCTCTAACTATCAAATAAAAAAGACGAGAATCTCTCTCGTCTTTTTTAATAATGTATATGGATAGTCTATTAGAATTTTCTTCCTCTAGCAGCTCTCTGTGCACCTTTTCCGAAGTGTTGGCGAGGGTTTCTTGACATCTTCATTTGGTCTTGCATCATCTTTATCTGATCTCCAAGCATATTGTGCTTGTCTAGACTTTTAGCTTCTGCCATAAGTTTCTCTGCTTCAATACGTCTGTTTTTGGTCATTGCAATTCCAGCAAGGTTTAGCTTTGTCATTGCCATATCGGTGCTCATAGAAAGTCCGAGCTCTACAGCCTTTTTAAAATAGGCTTCTGCTTCGTTTATATTGGTTTGCGATACCATTAAACCATTTATATAATTGTAATATCCTTCTTGCTTAGAAACTAAAGCCGCGCTAGGATCCTTAATCTTGTCCAACCATTTCTTTGCACCTGGGAAATCTTGTTTACGCAAACGCAAGAATGCCAACAAGATCATTTCGTTCTTAAAATACAGGAAAATAAATATTCCCGATAAAAGAACATACATGATTCCATTTCCAATAAATCCTTCGATAAACTGCCAAATCGCATAAGCGAAGATAAGTACGGCAAGTATCAGTTTATAAACTTTATTAAACATAAGATGTGTTATTCTTTAATTTCTGCAAAGGTAGGAAATATCTCTTAAACTTTTATATAAAAAACAGGTTCAAAACACATGAAGGAAGAAAGCGGAAAATAAGAGTTAACTGTGTACTTAATAATTCTTACAATAATTATTGGTGTTTATTCTGGTTAGTTATTGTTTTCGACTTCTCAAAGGAATCAAAGATTTCTCAATGAAAGTAGTGCCAATGCCTATTAATAGAATGATTCCGCCGACAATCATTTGAAAAGTGATTTGTTCGTTTAGGAATATCCAAGCTAGAATAGCAGAACCAAAGGCTTGTCCCAATAGACTTATAGATACTCTTGTAGCACGCATATTCTGGGTAGCATAGCTTAATACTAACCAAGCTAATAATTGACAGACGACGGCTTGCACAACTAATACCAGCCATCCAGCGTTGCTAAAACCTGTAAAAGGTTCATTCATAATATAACTCACAATTCCTGTAAATATACTTGCGCTAAATAACATAATGCACATATAACTGATTACATCAACTTCGTCTAAAGCACTTTTACTGATGAGCATATAATTAGCATACAACATTCCTGATAGGATGGCGAAGAGGAAAGCTCGATCAAAGGATAAGGAAATAAAGAAGTCGAATCCTATAAGTACTACCATGCCAAATAATGCAATGGCAGTTCCTATCCAGAAGTTGACTTTAGGTCGGCTAGCCAAAAACAGAAACATTCCCAATCCTACCCAAACTGGCGACAAATTGCTAAGTAAAGTAGCTTGTGTAGCGGTAGACTCTATGATAGCA
>DATGMW010000133.1:0-3051 GCA_035307105.1 Flavobacteriaceae bacterium | reverse complement strand
AGCTACAAGAAAAGTTTGAAAAAGACTTTAAGCTTTTAGCACAAGACATTTTAAAGAAAAATTCCGATACGTTCGCAAAGCAGAACCAAGATTCTATCGGGAATATCATCAAGCCATTAGAGGAGCGTATAAAACAATTTGAAAAGCAAATTCACGATACCACAAAAGAAGACATCGATAGGCATACTACTCTTAGAGAGCAGATAAAGAGTTTGAGAGATTTGAATATTCAAATCAGTGAGGAAGCGGTAAACCTAACCAAGGCCTTAAAAGGAGATAATAAGATACAAGGGAATTGGGGCGAAATGATTTTGGAACGAGTTCTTGAAAAAAGCGGCTTGGAGAAAGGTAGAGAATATACCACTCAGGAACATTTTGACACCAAAGAAGGAAGAGCCATCCCCGATGTGGTGGTGCACTTACCAGATAAAAAACACATCATTATCGACTCCAAAGTATCCTTAACCGCCTACGAACGTTACATAAATGAAGAGGAAGAAAATTTAAAGGAGATAAGCTTAAAACAACATATTCAATCAATAGAAAACCATGTAAATCAATTGAGTGAAAAGAATTACCACAATTTAAAGTCGGTGAACTCTCCTGGCTTTGTCCTCTTATTTATTCCTATAGAACCCGCATTTGCAGCTGCATTAAACGAACAGGCAAATCTCTATACAAAAGCGTTTGACAAGAACATCATCATCGTTACTCCAACTACACTCTTAGCAACGCTTAGAACGATCGATACCATGTGGACGAATGAAAAACAACAGCAAAATGCTTTGGAGATTGCAAGGCGTGCAGGTGCGCTTTATGATACCTTTGTAAATCTAACAGAGGAGCTACAAAAACTTGGGAGGCAAATGCAAACCACCGATCGAACCTATAACCAAGTAATGGTTAAGCTTACCGGTCGCAACAATCTTATTCAGCGAGTAGATAAGCTAAAAAGACTAGGCGCGCAAACTACCAAAAATATAGATTCAAAATTATTGCTTCATGGAAACTCCGAAGAGGAATAATATACGTGTTATTTTACTTTTCGTAAAATAGCAAGCTGTCTATAAAGTGAAAGAAACCATGTTTATGGTAAAAATCACCTTTCACCCATTTTGCTTCATTTCCATATACATCTCTTAAGTAGACTTCCCCATTCTTAAGGAAGAATTCTAGTTGGTTTTTCCCGAGGGTACGAACAAGTATCGACTGCCCACCTTGGTTCTCTATATTTCGTATTATAGCGTATTCATCTAGTCTACCGGGAACAATATATTCTTCCCACATCGCTTTCAGCTCCGACTTCGGCGTGCTTTCCAGAAATGCTTTTCGTTCCTTTCGGCTCATCTTCTCTAAAGCTACATCTAAAGGCACAAAAACAGTTAGGTTTTCTTTACTCACTCCCAATGCTTCTAGCTCTCCCTTTTCAAATACGGATAAGATTTGGGAGATTTCTTCCATCGTTTTAATATTTTCCATCAAGGTCTTGTTAGAGCTAAAATGAGAGCCCTTCCACTCTCCCTCTACTACCATTTGGTCTTTTTCTAACTGCTGTGCATACGTAGCGAATGGTATTAAGCTCATAAACAATAGTATGTATACGTATTTCATCATTTTACATGTTTTAATATTACAATAGTACGAACAAAATTTGAAGAATTACAATTTCTATACCAATAACCTCATTTAGCGAAATCCATTTTCTCTAGGATTAATATATGGCACTACCTCAGGTCGCGTAGCATTAAAATGTGGCAAACGTAGGTGGTGATTGCGTATACCATTTATATCGAGTATGTGACTTCCATCGGCTGGTATATGCGGATAGTAGGAAAAAGATAGTTGAAATCGATCTACAACAAAATAATCATTTGTAATAAGAACTCCTATTCCAATTCTTGTATGCAATGGACCTTTAACCAAAGATTTTCCTTTCTCGGAAACTAAACCAAGTGTAGTATTAAAAAAGGGGTTGAATCGAAATCCTTGCCATACCCACGGGGAATAAGTTTGTGTTTGTAAAGTTAGAATGGCTCTTTTATTCCCATAGACGGTTTTATTAAATCCTTTGATTCCAGATTCCCCCAAAAGACCTAAATTATCTACTATAATAGGGTCTCTATTAATTCCATACACCAAACTTTGGGTTAAAAACTGCCGTATTCGCCAACTTCCAAGGTCGAAAATGGAGGTGAAATAAGTGAATTTTAGGTTTACTGCTGCTTGGTATATTTTCCCTTTGTCATAAAACCCGCCAGCTTGTAGGTCTCCACCTACATAACCTATTCGGCGATAATTTCCAAAGCTATAACGCGCGCCTAAATAGGGTTGATTGCGGTCCCGTTTTTTACGAATTCCTGTTGTTATTGAATACAATACGCCCACGGGGATGTCTTCGATCTCATCGAATCTAAAAATATATTTATCCTGCACATAAGCGTTCGAGGAGAGCGCTACTTTAAAAAGAAGGTGACGATCGTTTGTATAGTAACCAATACTATCGTACTCCTGTGTGGGTACCTCCGAAAAGTTCTTTGTTTCGTAAGCTACAGAGCTAACCATCCTATAGTTTGCATAAGGACTTTGTGGATTATTAACAATAGGAACGGAATAACCACCCCAATATTTTTGCTCGAAATACTTTACAGGTTGCATTTCATAATCTTGCTGCGCATTGGGCAGAGAATCTCTATAGTATAACTCCGATACCTCTACGCCTCCTGCCCACTTAGTAAAATTGGAATAAAAAGCTCTATTAAACCCAACTCTCTTGTATTGATTGTCGTCTAAATCCGTGGTAAATCGAAGATTACTACTGATATAGGTGTTATAGATATTTGGTATTCGGTAATTACCACTATACGCCATTTTGCCATCGCTGGTGCGATGTGCTATTTTGCTTTGAAAGTTGTGGCCTAACCCCATAAAATTACGTTCGCGAACACGCATCCTGTAACCGTTACTCGAAAGGGTAGGAATAAGAATAGTACTCCAGGAGTCTAACACCCGTATTTTAACATCTACAGAATCCGATGCTACCCCCACACTATG
>DATGMW010000132.1:0-3243 GCA_035307105.1 Flavobacteriaceae bacterium | reverse complement strand
TTGTTGGTGCCTTGCTTAGCATTGTTGTTTATGGTACTTGGAAAACACGGAAGAAAAATGAATCGGTAGAAGATTACTTAAAAGCCGACGATGCCAATTGGTTTGGAATTGGACTATCGGTTATGGCCACACAAGCAAGTGCTATTACGTTTTTATCCACACCTGGTCAAGCATTTCACGACGGGATGGGGTTTGTGCAGTTCTATTTTGGACAGCCCATTGCTATGGTGATAATCTGCTTGGTGTTTATTCCCATTTATCACAGACTAAAAGTATATACTGCTTACGAGTATTTAGAATCCCGATTTGATAGAAAAACACGTACTTTAACCGCAGTTCTATTTCTTGTTCAACGAGGCTTAGCGGCTGGAATAACTATTTTTGCACCTTCTATTATTCTATCTGCTGTGCTGGGATGGCCGCTGGTTTGGTTAAATATCGCCATCGGGACATTAGTGATTATCTATACCGTTTCCGGAGGAACCAAAGCAGTAAGCGTTACCCAAAAACAACAGATGGCGGTAATGATGGGGGGAATGGTAGTGGCATTTATTATTCTGATTTATGCCTTGCCAGAAGATATAAATTTTTCTAACGCCATGTCTATCGCTGGGGCAGGAGGAAAATTAGAGGTGTTGGATTTCTCTTTTGATTTTGATAATAGATATACTTTTTGGAGTGGTATTATAGGAGGAACATTTCTAGCATTATCCTATTTTGGAACGGATCAAAGCCAAGTGCAACGCTATCTTACAGGTAGATCGGTAAGAGAAAGTCAGCTTGGGCTGATTATGAATGGCTTTTTGAAAGTGCCTATGCAGTTTTTCATTCTTTTAGTAGGAGTCATGGTTTTTGTATTCTATCAATTCAATGCTTCGCCTTTAAACTTCAACCCCGTAGCCAATCAAGCGGTTGTCGATTCCGAATATGCTTCGGAATATCAAGATTTAGAGAATGCGTTGCAGGAGAATTTTGAAAATAAAAAAGCCCTAGCTTTAACGTATGGAACCGCTTCCGAGAACGAACGTCAAAGTTTAAAGAAAGACATCCTCTTGGCAGATGCACGAGAAAAAGAACTCCGTAGCACCGCACGTGGAATCATCGATAAAACCCAAGTAAAAGTAGAAAGCAACGATAAAGATTATGTGTTTATCCACTTTATTTTAAATCACCTACCTAGAGGAGTAATTGGTTTATTGCTAGCCATGGCATTGAGTGCCGCCATGTCGTCTACCGCTTCGGAATTAAACGCTTTGTCTACTACCACTACGATGGATTTGTATAGGCAAAATAGAAAAGGACAAACGGATAGGCATTACTTAAAAGCCTCAAAGTGGTTCACTCTTTTCTGGGGCGTCTTAGCTATTTTATTTGCTAGTATAGCTAGTTTGTTCGATAACCTTATTCAGTTGGTAAACATCATTGGCTCTATCTTTTACGGGAACATACTAGGGGTGTTTTTACTAGCCTTTTTCTTTAGATTTGTTCGCTCTAACGCGGTGTTTACTGCAGCGGTTATCACACAGGCTATTGTTATTTTGGGGTATAGGTTGGATTGGATGCCGTATTTGTGGTTAAACCTTTTTGGTGCTGCATTGGTGGTAACACTAGCTTGTTTACTACAAGTGTTCTTGCCGAGAAAATATGGATCTATTAAATAACAGTTTAGCGACTCGTTACCCCCGATAAATCGGGGTTCCTCGTCTGTTTAGAAGGGTTAGTCGCTCGCTGGCTCGCTTGGTTAGAAAATCAAGGTTGGCAGTAGGATTGACAATTTTAAGAAACCATTATTCTATTGTACAAAGCTACTAAACGAAATATAAAGTTCCTTAAGTGCACAACAACTATACTGCGAGAAGTAGAAATACTAAATTGTCCCTTAACAAAAAAACGAGGTATTCTTAGAGTTTATATACTATAAAAAAGTAAATAAAGTATGGCGTTATGACGTTATGTTCTTCGCAAGCTCAGAGGTTATGGGCGTTATGAATACCGCTGACCTCTGAACCCTAATATTCCGTTCGAGCTCGCTCGGAGCCCACCTTGGGATAAGATAAGTTGCCCTTTCAGGGTGAAACCCAATAGGTTATATTATTGTAAAGAAAGCTACTTTAAGAAAGATCACTTTTCCAATTAGGGTGAAAATCATTAAGTAAATCACGCCCTGAAAGGGCAATATATTTTAACCTCAGGCAGCGCCTGAGGAATATACTGACCAGGCTGTGAGTACGCCCTGAAAGGGCAACCTATCTACGTCCACAAATACCGCTCATCATATTCAACATCATGTTCATCAAGAAGCTTAATATACTCTTCTTTAAACGACACTTTTTTATGGTGTTCTTTTTGGTTCTCAATATATCTTTTTACATTTTCAACTCTCCTTTCACTTATTGAAAATGCGCCATACCCACCTTGCCACTTAAAATTCTTATATTCTTTTCCTTTCGTTTTTATCCATCGACTACTATTTCGTTTAATTTCTTCAAGAAATTTTGACAGTGCGATATTTTTAGACAAAATTGCTAGGATATGAACATGGTTTCCAACACCATTTATTTTTATAGGTACCGAATCATTAGCCTTAATTATTCCACCCATATAGGCAAAGAGTTCTGGTTCTATTTCTGGTTGAATTAATGACTGACAGTACTTAGTGTGGAAAACGATATGTACGTAAATTTTGGATAGTGATTGGGCCATGGCTTTCTACTACAATGTAGCCATTATTTGTGCTATTGATAAATAGAGTTTCAAATGGGGTATGTTGCCCTTTCAGGGCGCAACTCAGTACGGATGCTATGGACCCCAAGGATTCTCCTTGGGATAAGATAAGTTGCCCTTTCAGGGCGAAACCCAATAAGTTACATCACGTTGAAAAGAAGGAGATCCTGAAACAAGTTCAGGATGACAAGCTAGAAGCAGGATGACAAGCTACAAGAAAGATTGCTGAGGTTGATATGCTATATCTTATTATGCCCGAAATGCTAGTGTTTTTAGCATGCAAAACTTGCTTTAAATACAAAAGAGAGAAGGAACAGCTTCCCTCTCTCTTTTGTATAGTATAAAATAAAAGCAATTTACTTCAATCGCGCCATTAATTCTTCGTTCATTCTAACGTAAGCACCATCATTAGCCTTTTTAGAAGCCTCTAAGGATCTTTCTGCAATCTTCATAGCGCTTTTCTTATCGCCTGCCTTAGCATGTATTAAAGCTTGAGCGTATAGCTGATAGAATGCAGGA
>DATGMW010000131.1:0-11325 GCA_035307105.1 Flavobacteriaceae bacterium | reverse complement strand
CTTGAATGGCATCATCTCCAACAGCACTTGCTGCGCTGATGGCTACTTCTATGTCCTCTGCAACCAGATATTTCTGCACTTTATTGGCCCATACCCCTGCATAGAAATCCGCTTGGAGCTCTTGTGCTACCGAGAGCTTATTTGCTTCCACTTGATTGGTTCGTTGCTGTAATTCACGAACTTTCTGTGAGGTTCCCAATAATGTCTGTATATGGTGGCCTATTTCGTGTGCGGTTACATAGGCAATGGCAAAGTCTCCGTCCTTTGCACCGAAACGTGTACGTAACTCTTCAAAAAAGACGAGGTCCATATATACGTTTTGATCTGCTGGACAATAAAAAGGTCCCATGGCAGATTCTCCCACGCCACATGCTGTTTCAACGGCATTGGTAAATAGAATCATTTTTGGCTCTTTATAAGATCCGAGGTTGTTTTCGCTGAAGATCTGGTGCCATGCATCTTCCGTATCGGCCAAAATGGTAGCAACAAAATCGCCAACTTGACGCTCTTCATCAGTCAACTCTCGATCTTGTATATACTGCTGGCTTGTTTGTGCTTGTGTAAATTGGTCGATTATCGGTGCGATTTGCTTCCCTGTATCTCCTCCAAATAATTGAAGCAGTATTACAATGATAGCAATGATGCCACCACCTGCGGCAGCTTTCCCTTTAGGACTCATCCCACGTCGGTCGTCCAAATTACTGCTTTTTCTTCTACCTTCCCATTTCATAAGTATGTATGTTTAATCCGTTTTCCAATCCTTACTGGAACGATATACGATACCTTTAAATAAGGCAACGACCTCTTCCCCTCGTTTTACTTTAATAATATGAAATCCTAGTTTATATTTTGTAACATCAAAATCTGCTTCGGCTGTGATATAATCTCCAACTTTTAATGCTTCTATATGGTTTATAGAGGCTTCTACAGACACGGAATGTCGACCGTAGGAGTTGGAGGCAAAAGCAAAAGCGGTGTCGGCAAGCGAAAAACTAATCCCACCATGAGCATTTCCCATACCGTTTAGCATTTCTTCTCGTATGTGCATCCCAACTTTACAATATCCTTCGCTAGCTTCTACTATTTCTATCCCCAACCAAGTGCTGAATTTATCATTGGCCAGCATATACTCGGCAATAGCTTTAGGACTTGTATTTTTCAACTCCTTTTCTTGCATTGTTTTACAATTCAAACGTGGATTTATCTGCTAACTTCTTGCGCAATAGGGGAGAACAACGATATCTGTCCTCATGATACATATCGTAAAGAGCATCCATTTTCTCTACACACCATTCTATGCTTTTTTCGTTTGCCCAAGCCAAAAGTCCTTTCGGATAGTTTACTCCTTTGGTCATCGCGTCGTCTATGGCTTTCGCCGATGCAATTCTTAGATGTTTTGCATCTACCGCTTCATTGATCAGCATAATTAAAATACGATCCAATATCTTTTGTCCTAAGACTTTGTCTTTTACAGGTTCAGGATTAGTCGCGCCTTCGGCATAATTATAATAACCACGGCCTGATTTTCTACCCAAATATCCTGCTTCGGAGAATCGCTTTTGAGTAAATGCTGGTTTGTACCGTGGGTCGTAATAGAACGCTGCAAATACGGTTTCGGTTACGGTATAGTTTACATCGTTTCCTATAAAATCCATCAGCTCGAAGGGTCCCATTCGGAAGCCTCCAAGTTCTTTCATTGCCCAATCTATAGTCGCAAAATCGGCAATGCCTTCTTCGTAAATACGCAAGGCTTCTCCGTAAAATGGTCTAGCCACACGATTCACAATAAACCCTGGGGTGTCTTTAGCCACCGCTACGGTTTTGCCCCAGCTATCTATGGTTTCCACTGCTTTTTGTAATACAGCCTCATCGGTTTGTACCGCTGGAATAACTTCTACTAAACGCATTAAAGGCGCTGGGTTAAAAAAGTGTATGCCAACACAGCGCTCTGGTTTATTTAGTGAAGCTGCGATGGATGCAATAGATAAGGAAGAAGTGTTGGATGCGATAATGGCATCCTCAGATAAATAAGTTTCTAGTTCTTGAAAAACTTTTTGCTTAATTCCTAAGTCTTCTATAATTGCTTCGATAACCAAATCGGAATCTTTCAGGTCTTTAAGTTGGTTATGATAGCTGATGTTTCCTTGAATTCGTTGTTTCTCCTCATCGTCTATTCGTTCTTTTTCTATAAGTCGGTTTAATATGCGCTCTAGGTTTGCTTCGGCTTTTTTCAATGCTTCGCTTTGGGTGTCAAATATATGCACCTTGCTGCCTGCGGTGGATGCTACTTGAGCAATACCGCTTCCCATAGTTCCTGCGCCAATAATTCCTACTGTCATGTATTTCTAATTTTATTATGCTAAAATGTTGCGTTTATTTTCCTTTAAAATTTGGTCTTCTCTTTTCTACAAAAGCCGTCACTCCTTCTTTGTAGTCTTCGGTTTGTGCCGCTTCTATTTGGTAGGTAGACTCCATGGCTAATTGCTCGGTAAGACTATTGGTCATAGAAGCATTTAGCAACTCTTTTGTCATTCCAAGTGCTTTTGTAGGCATCATAGCTAGTGTAAGGGCCGTTTTTTGCACCTCTTCTTCTAGCTTATCATGTGGTACCAATTTATAAAGCATACCCATTTCCAAGGCCTCTTCTGCAGTTACTTTGTCGCCAAGTAGCATCAAAGCCGATGCGCGTTGGAATCCTATAAGCCTTGGTAGAAAGAAAGTGCCGCCACTATCTGGTACCAAACCTATTTTACTAAAGGCTTGGATAAAACTTGCTTGCTCCGATGCGATTACAATATCACAAGCCAATGCAATATTGGCGCCAGCTCCTGCAGCTACGCCATTTACGGCAGCTACTACTGGTTTTTTTATCGATCGGATTTTATCAATAATCGGATTGTAATGTTCTTCTAAAATAGTTCTAAATCCAGGATTCAGCTTTTCGCTAGTAACTTCTCCTAAGTCTTGTCCAGCACAAAATGCACGGCCTGTTCCGGTTAATACAATGGCGCGTACTTCGTCGTTGGAAGCGCACTTGTCTAGTTCGGATTGTAGTAGTAAAGCCATAGCTCTATTAAAGCTATTGAACACGTCTGGGCGGTTTAGCGTAAGAGTTGCTACCCCGTTTTTTATATCGGTTAAAATGTCTTTTTGCATAGTTATAAAATAAAAACTTCCCTAAAGATAGCATTCTTTAAGGAAGTATAATGAGTTAAATTAAGCATTTAAAATAGTCGAATGGCTCTAAGCAGTCATCGCATTTAAACAATGCTTTACATGGAGTGGAACCAAACTGACTTACCATATGTGTGTTGGTAGATCTGCAAAGCGTACAAGGAACAATTTTTTCGCCGTCCAATAAAGCTTTCTTATCTGCGGATTCGGATAGGGGTGGAGCAATGCCATATTCTCGCATCTTTCGTTTCCCATCTTCGGTAATCCAATTGGTGCTCCAAGGTGGTGATATAACAAACTCGACGTGTGCAAGTAGATTATTCTCTTTAAAAGCCGTTTTTATATCATCGCTAATCACATCGGTAGCTGGACATCCAGAATAGGTAGGTGATAGTTTTACGTAAACTTCCCCATCTACTTCTACTGCCTCACGAATCATACCTAGGTCTAATATGGTAAGCACGGGTATTTCAGGATCGGGAACCGATTCTAGAATAGGTCGTAAGTGCGATGCTATATTTGGATTGTCTTTTACCATGCGTCTCCTTCTTTCGTTTTGATTACCAGTTCATATTTGGGTAGGTGCGTTGCATGTACTGTAACTCTGCAAGTAGTGGACCCATATGTTCTGTGTGTATTCCTTTTTTTCCTCCTTTATGGAAGTATTTTCCTTCTGGAACTTGTAGCGTAGCTTCTTCCAAAACCTCTGCTACTTGTTTGTAATAGGCGTGTTCTAGTTTAGAAACGTCTGCTCCAATTCCTGCGTTAATCATTTCTTGGTCGGCTTTGGTGACTTGGAAAAGCTCCTTGGTATAAGGCCATAAATCATTTATAGCCTCTTGGATTTTAACATGACTTTCCTCGGTTCCATCGCCTAAACGTTTTATCCAATCACTCGAAAA
This sequence comes from Flavobacteriaceae bacterium, assembly GCA_035307105.1. Lineage (GTDB taxonomy): Bacteria > Bacteroidota > Bacteroidia > Flavobacteriales > Flavobacteriaceae > JAJYTI01. The sequence goes on along the minus strand of DATGMW010000131.1, from coordinate 7,249 downwards.
ACGGGTGTGATAAAGCGTCTCTTTTATGTTCTTTGTGGCAATGCTTGCTAGGGTTTCGTCTATTGACTTTTGTAGCTCTTGCATTTGCAAAAGGTGGAATACATCAAATAGAAACTGACGTGCTATTACATAGCCAAAATGCTCATTGGGTTGTTCTACCAACAAAACATTTACATAGTCTCTTTCTTTTCTGAGCATCGCGATACTATCTTCTGTAGTGTCGCCACCTTTTAATTTTGCTGCGTATTGGTAGTAGCTTCTGCATTGTCCTAATAAATCTAGTGCGATATTGGTAATGGCAATATCGGTTTCTAGGCTAGGACCATGTCCACAAAGTTCTCCTAGGCGTTGTCCTAAAATAAGGGAGTTGTCTGTAACGCCTAATATATAATCGTATAATGCTTGTTTGTTCATCTTGTTTTGGAATTTACATGTGTTTTACCTCGTCTGGTAAATCGTAAAAGGTTGGGTGTCTATACACTTTGTCTTTTGCAGGCTCAAAAAATTCTGGATTATTTTCTGCTTGTGAAGCCGTGATGTTTTTGCTCTCTACCACCCAAATGCTTACTCCTTCGTTTCTACGGGTATACACATCTCTTGCGTTAGATAATGCCATTTCTGCATCTGCGGCGTGTAAGCTTCCAAAGTGACGGTGTTCTAAACCATTTCTACTACGAACAAACACTTCCCAAATAGGCCATTCTTTTTTCATAATAATATCTTTAAGTATTTAATTTTTGTTGGAATGTATGTTTACTTATCCCAAGCAAAAAATACGTTTACATTGCTTTTTTAATTTCTTCTTTTTCTTTTCTCTCTGTACTCTTTTCTGCGTAAGCTGTAGCAGCATCTCGAACCCACTCTCCGTTGTCCCAAGCGTTGACTCTTGCTTTCATTCGCTCTTTGTTACATGGTCCGTGTCCTTTTACTACTTGCCAGAACTCTTCCCAATCGATTTCTCCAAAGTCATAGTGTCCGCGCTCTTCATTCCATGTTAAATCTGGATCTGGCATGGTAATTCCTAAAATATCGGCTTGTGGTACGGTTTGGTCTATAAACTGCTGACGTAATTCGTCGTTGGTTTTTCTTTTTAGTTTCCACTTCATAGATTGCTCTGTGTGTACCGACTCTGAATCGGTAGGTCCAAGCATCATTAAGCTTGGCCACCACCAGCGGTTAAGTGCATCTTGCGCCATCTCTTTTTGTTCAGGGGTTCCGTTGCAAAGGGTAAGCATAATCTCAAATCCTTGTCTTTGATGGAAACTCTCTTCTTTACAGATGCGTACCATGGCACGAGCATAGGGTCCAAAAGAGGTGTCACACAATGGTACTTGGTTGATAATCGCAGCACCATCTACTAGCCAACCTATAGCGCCAATATCGGCCCATGTTAGGGTAGGATAGTTAAAGATAGAAGAGTATTTAGCTCTTCCTGAGTGCAATTGCTCATAAAGCTCATCGCGCGTAATTCCTAAAGTTTCGGTGGCGGAATATAAATATAGTCCATGTCCAGCTTCGTCTTGTATCTTAGCTAACAAAGCAGCTTTTCTACGCAAACTTGGAGCACGTGTTACCCAATTCCCTTCGGGTAGCATTCCTACTACTTCGGAGTGGGCATGTTGGGACATTTGACGGATGTGTGTTTGACGGTATTTCTCCGGCATCCAATCTTTGGGCTCTATCTTCTCTTCATTTGCTATACGCTGCTCGAATATAGCTTCTAAATTCTTTATTTCTTTCTCGCTCATAATCAGTTTCTTTTATAATTTAAACGTCAAAGTTTACCGTAACATCTTTGGATAGTGGTACCGCCTGACAACTTAAAATATAGTTTCTCTTTACTTGGTCCTCTTCTAAGGCGTAATTTATTTTCATTTCTACTTTACCTTCTACTAGCTGACATTTACAGGTACTGCAAACGCCACCTTTACAGGCAAATGGCAAATCCGCTCCAGCTGCCAAAGCAGCATCTAGGATATTGTCTTGTTCTTTGGTCATTACAAAATGGAAGTCTTTTCCTCCATCGCGTATGGTTACATTTACTCCGTCTATTTTTTGTTCTTGCAGACGTTTCATGCGGGCAATGTCTTCTTCACTCAAGCCAGATACAAATAACTCTGTATGTATTTTGTCGGAATCAAGTCCTTTGGCTTGCAATTGTTCTCTTATCATCTTCACCATACTCTCTGGTCCACATAGAAATACCTCGTCTGTGGAGGGAACATCAAGTAGGCTTTTGCTTAATGCGTCTATTTTTTCCTCGGTAAAGCGGCCATCGAATAATTCAATGTCGCGATGTTCTCTACTTAAGAAATAATACACTTCTAATCGGCCTAGGTATCTATTTCGCAATTGCTCGATTTCCTCCTTAAACATGATAGTCTGCGCCTGTCGGTTTAGGTAAAATAACTTAAACGTAGAGTCTGGCTCATTTGCTAAGTGCGATTGAAGCATAGATAGTACAGGAGTAATCCCGCTACCAGCTACAAAAGCTACGTAATTTTTCGGAGTTTGAGAAATCGGAACACCAAAATCTCCAGTAGGAGGTAGAATATCTAATGTCTGCCCTGCTTTTAATTCCGAATTTACATACGTAGAGAAAACACCTTCTGGAATTTGCTTTACCGCCACTTTCCAGATTTTATCTGTAGGAGACGAACATAAACTATAGGTGCGACGTTCTTCTTTGCCATTGAAAAAACGGCGTAAGATAAGGTGCTGTCCTTGTCTAAACTTAAAGGCTTCTTGCAGTTCCTCTGGAATATCAAACGTAATTACAGAAGCATCGTCTGTCTCTTTCTGTACGTCTTTTATGGTTATTGAATGAAAATTTGACACAGTATTTGAATTGGTTACCTAACAAAACTAACGATTGTTAGTTTAAGTAGCAAATATATAGACAAGTCAAATTAAATCTGTGATTTGAATAGGCTTGCGTCCCTGAGCCTAAGAATACGTTCTTTATTATTGAATTACTTGACTAAAAACACATTTCCTCTGTAGATTACAAGGGAGAGTAGGCGTAATAAAAAGTTGTTTTTATATGCTATTCCGTGCAAACTAGTCTGCTTGAATTCCAGAAAGCAATAAGACAGGAAGCTCTACTTTTAATTGCGCAACGTCTAGGTTGGATTTTTTAGGAATCCATAAATACAATGCGTTTAGGGTAGACAGTAAATTGAAAGCAATGGTTTCTGGATGCGCGTTTCGTAACTCTTTGCTGGTAATTCCTTCCTCGATGATTTGATGGAATTTGCTTTCGTAATCGCTTCGAAGTTGTTTGTAATAAACAAGATTTTCTTCTAGATGCACCCAATCTTTTTGAACAATAGCCATCCCATTACTATTTTTACTAGCGATTTGGATATGGAGGGTAATGAGCTTTTTTAGTTTTTCGATAGAGGAAATTGTTTCCTTCTCAATTTGGTTGATTCCTTGTGCGTACTCCTCAGCCACTTCTAAAATAATACTCGAAAGAATCTCTTCCTTAGACTGAATGTGGTTGTACAGGCTAGAGGCTTTTATCTCCAAAGCATCCGCAAGATCTCGCATGCTTACTGCACGGTATCCTTTTTCTTTAAACAGTCGTGCTGCATGGCGAAGTATTTCTTGTTTTCGATTTGATTTGCACATAAACGCCAAAGATAGTGCTCTTGCTTAATATCTAACAAAGGTTTTAGAAGTAATTGTTATGGAGCTAAAATCGAGTTGGAGAAGTGATGTATCAATAACTGCAAATACATTTAGTTTTCCCTTTCACTCTATCTTAAGCAAACGCCCAAAAGAGTTCGCCAGAAGCTTTTATTCGTTTTATTCTCTTTTGGTACATCTAGTGTATTTCGGTTTCATTTTCAATTGAAACATAATTGTAAATAATTTGAAAGAAGATGGTAACATGATATCTCTACATTGCGGTCATGAAAATCAAAACATACTCTGTCATTGTGAGTAATAGCTAGGGTTGAATTATCAACCTCTGTTGTTCTAGTTTTCATAAAATTCATTTTATCAAGTAAAATAATTACAATCTATGTTTAAAAACACGCATGCATTATTCCATAGACTTTCCTTAATTTGTTTACAGTCTATAGTTATTACATTTTCTTGTATGAATGCTTTTGCCGCACCAGCCAAAACCGTTCAGCAACAAGAGATAGTTTTGTCTGGTAGAGTATTAGATAGTAATAATGCTCCCTTACTCGGTGCAACTGTAATCGTCTCAGATCTACAGTTAGGAGTATCTACAGATTTCGATGGAGTTTATAACTTGAAAGTCTCAAGGCTTCCCATAACACTGGAAGTGTCTTATATGGGATACGAAACTCAAAAAATTGAAGTAGTAAACTCCGATTTCCTTGACATAATACTCTTAGAAGATTCAAATACACTTTCTGAAGTGGTTATTACAGCTTTAGGAATGGAACGGGAAGAGAAGAAACTAGGTTATTCCCAACAAACTATTAGTTCAGAAAGCCTTACAGATGCCCGACCCAATAACTGGTCGGATGCATTACGTGGTAAAGTACCTGGTTTATCTATTACAGGTTTAGGAGGCCCAATTTCTTCTCAACAAATAAAACTACGTGGAGATAACTCATTAGATCCATCAAATAACTCAGCATTAATAGTGATAGATGGTGTTCCGATTCAAAATGAATTCTCAGGTTCTGGAGCTTCCAATGCGTATATGGGGGGTAGTGCTAATAATGATACGCCAGTAGATTTTGGAAATGCTATTTCTGATTTAAACCCAGAAGATATCGAGAGTATTACGGTTCTAAAAGGAGCTGGAGCTTCTGCACTATATGGCTATCAGGCTGCCAATGGCGCAATTATAGTTACTACAAAGTCTGGAAAGAAAAATGAAGGTTTAGGAATAAGTATTAGTTCCAGTACAAAACTAGATGTTATAACCAACTGGCCAGACTGGCAGTATGAGTATGGACAAGGAAGTGGTAAAGGATCTTATTTAAAACCTGCTTTTGATGAAGATGGAAATCCTGTCCCTTATAACGAAAGACTGTATTATACTTATGGTGCTTCAGAAGATGGAAATAGTACCGCAGGAAGCAGTAGTGCTTTTGGTCCTAAATTCGATGGACAGTATTACTATCAGTATGATCCAGAGTTAGAAGGACAATCGGCCGAAAGAAAGTTATGGAGACCCTATAAAGATAATAGAAAAGATTTTTGGAGAACAGGTATTACTCATATACAGAATATATCCATTCAAGGAGGAGATTCAAAGGGCTCCATGCGAGGATCTATAACCAATACTAAGAATAATTGGATTATGCCTAATACCGGTTTTGATCAAGTAAGTGTATCGGTTAACGGTAATTATCAGATTCATGATAAAATTAAGATTAGTTCTGTTATAAATTATAGAAATAAGTCTAGTGACAATTTACCTGGTCAAGGCTATAACAACCACTCCATAGGGTATTTCATGATTTTTCAGAACCCCAATGTAGATTTAGATTGGTATCGTCCTATTTGGAAAAAGGGTCAAGAAAACCTCTCCATGATTAGTCCATATAGCTCGTTTATTGATAATCCTTTTGCATTGGCGCATGAAGTTACGAATAGTCTAGGACAAGATGCTGTAACTGGCAACTTCAAAGTGGATATAGATCTTCACGAAAACTTAAAGTTAATGCTTCGTTCTGCTGTGAATATGTATAGTAGAAGTACGGAGCAGCGCCGGCCGTATGATTTAAATAGGTTTGCGAAAGGACATTATAGAATAACAGGTATCTCTAAACGTGAAACGAATCTAGACTTTCTCCTATCCTATCAAAACGATATTAGCAATGACCTTGAGCTAGGGGTTAATTTTGGAGGTAATATGCTAGATTACCAATATTTACGTCAAGACTCTTGGGCAGATGGATTGGAAATTCCAGGTACTTATAATCTTGTAAATGCCTCACAATCCTTTACCAGTAAGTTCGATGGTTATAATAAAGTAAATAGTTTATATGGAATGGTTACTATGGGGTGGAAAAACTATCTGTATTTGGATTTAACTGCACGTAATGATTGGAATAGTATGCTTCCAAAAGAAAATATGTCGCATTTCTTCCCCTCCGCAAGTTTAGGTTTAATCTTAAATGATATCTTCCTACTTCCAGAGACTATTAGTTTCGCAAAACTAAGGAGCTCGGTTGCCAGTGTTGGAGGAGCTGGAGGATTTGGAAACCGTTATAAAACTAATAAATACTATGTGAGGAGTGATTTTGGGGGTTCTGCTCAAGCACCTACAGCTTTATATAATACCGACTTAAAGCCAGAAGTTACATTAAGCACAGAGTTTGGAGTGGATTTACGAATGTTTCGCAGTCGTTTGCGATTTGATGCAGCCGTGTATCAAACAAATACTAAGAACCAGATTTTAAGCGTCCCTTTACCACAAACTTCTGGCTATTCCAGTAGACTCACCAATGCTGGAGAAGTACGTACACAAGGTATTGAATTATTATTGGATATTAAGCCAATTCAAAACGAGAGTTTTGAGTGGCAAACGATGCTTAATTGGAGTAAGAACGTGAGTAAAGTGATTTCTTTACACGAGAATTCCTCAGAAGGAAGATTAGAACTAATGAGTTCTTCGGGTGCAAGGTTAATGGCTGTTGAAGGAGGTTCTACTGGAGCACTTTACGGAAGAGCATTTAATAGAAATGAAGATGGTGCCATTATTTATGATCGCAATGGATACCCTACACTTACAGAAGATGTGGTATACATAGGCGATACACAACCAAAATGGATGGCTGGTATAGTTAACAATTTTAAGTATAAGAATTTTAAACTCGGAGTTGTGATAGATGCTAAGTACGGAGGAACAGTTTACTCACACTCCCACCACAAACTTACAGAACAAGGAAAGTTAAAACATACGCTTAAAGGACGAGAAGAAGGATTCTTGGTTGGAGAAGGCGTCGTACTAAACGATGATGGAACCTACTCTCCAAATACTAAAGAAATAGGTATAGCAGATTATTATTCTAGACATTATCAATTAAACAATACGGAAGCGAACTCCTTCGATGCATCTTTCTTAAAATTAAGAGAAGTAAGCCTTGAATATAGCTTCCCAAAAAGCACCATTGAAGATTGGGGTATATCTCGCTTAAGCTTATCAATATACGGTAGAAATTTAGCAACGGTATCTAGCTTCCCAATGTATGATCCAGAAGTAGCAGGACTTGCAAGTGGAACAAATATGCATCCTGATGTAGAGATTGGG
>DATGMW010000130.1:0-16837 GCA_035307105.1 Flavobacteriaceae bacterium | reverse complement strand
GTAATAGTTCTAGTAACCGTTCCTGAAATTGTATCTAACTCGTATAGCTTATTTTTATTTCCCGAGTCATTGTGACTAACAAGTTTGTCGTTAAAAAAGATAATCCCAGAAGACTCTCTCAAAGCTTTTGGTAGTCGTAATTTCTCCTCCACATTTGATATCTGTGCTATGGCTTGGAAACCTCCTAAGGTAAGAGCAACTAATATTACTATTATTTTTCTCATTGTTTGGAATCGGCAAATTATTTTAAATCTACTTCTCTAGGTATTTAACAATGTGCAAGTTCAAACGATAAGTGCGAAACTAACATTAATTACAATTATTTATAATTTCACGTGCTGACATACAACCAGTAGCATTAAAAGATATATCCGTTGGTCTACCTGAATAAATATGATCACAAAATATATCTAAGGAGCAAGTCGATAGACTACTATTATTTTTAATGGTTAATTCTCCTAATGAAGATATATTCTCAATTCCATATATATCTATTAATGATGAATTATCTACTATCCTTAAAGATTCAAGAGAGGAGGTCACATTTTCTAAACCATCTAGACTTGCCAATGAATTACAACGATCTATAGATAAACTTTCAACTTGAACTAAACTTTCTAAACCATCAATGCTTTCTAACAAATTCAAAGAGGATATGGATAAGCTTCCGACTTGAGTTAAACTTTCCAAACCTTCGAGGCTTTCTAGCATATTACAATTTGATATGGAAAAGCTTCCAACCTGAGTTAAATTTTCTAAACCAACCAAGTTTTCTAACAAGTGATTATTTGCTATGGAAAACCTTCCAACTTGAGTTAAACTTTGAAACTCATTAAAATCAGTTATATCAACACTACCAATTAAAAAACTATGATAGACAGTAGTTAAATTGTTAAACCCTTCGATGTTTGATGCGCGGAAAATTGACAGATAATTTAAGCTCTGCAGTTGGTTGAAGCCACTAATTGTTGCTCCTATATAATTACTAGAAATGCTAAAGTTATTAAAAGAGGTTAATGCATTAAACCCGTTGATTGTCTCTAGATTATCGTTGAAACTAAAAATTATATCATTTCCTAAATTAGTTAGGTTGTTAAACCCAGAGACCTCCGTTAATTCCCAGTTATATTCTATATAAATATCACCAGAAATTGAAGTTACTCCTTCTAAATTAGGCAAAGAGTTTAATAAAGAGTTGTGCACAAATCTAAGATCTCCATTAATAGTAGTTAGGTTGGTAAATCCATTAAAACTCACCAATTTATAAGCATGATTAAGTATTAAGTCACCATTAACCACTGCTAAGTTTTGGAATCCCTCTATAGACTCCAAATCATGGAGTGAACTTAACATAAAGGCACCATTCACTGTAGATAGGTTATTAAATCCAGTAATTGATTTAATACCTCCCCCTCGAATAAAAATTTCATTAGAATGTACGAGGCTCTCAAAACCTGATATTTCTCCTGATGAAGATAAACTAAGAGCCCCATCAACACTCTCCAAGCTATTGAAACTATTCATTAAGTTTTGATTGCTGTTAGATGATAAGCTTAAACCGCCACCTACGCTGGTTAAGTTTCTAAACATGTTATCAGAATAATCTATATTACCACCATACATATCTATACCTCCCTCAACATGCTGGAGATTATTAAACCCAATAATAGAATTTAAATCATTACTATATTTAATTTCCAATAATCCCTCTATGGTACGCAGTTCAGAAAATCCAGTGATACTTTCTAATTGTCTATTCCAATTTATAACTAAATCGTTACCCACGGTATTAAGTTGATTAAATCCCCCAATACTTTCTAATAATTTGTTTCTATCAATATCTAAATGTCCCCCAATAGAAGTCAATGCATTTAGTCCATTTAATTCTTTTAAAGCCTCATTATTTTTGATATCAATATTTTCGTCAACAGAAATCAATGCCTCTAAACCATTTATACTTTTTAATGAGTGATTTTCTTCAACTCTTATTACTCCTCCAATCGAAGTTAATGATTCCAATCCATTTAAATTCTCTAACGAGGGGTTTCTTAAAATCAATACGTCTCCACCTATAGTAGTTAAGTTTATTAACCCATTTATGTTTTCCAATGATTTGTTATTAATAATCTGCAGTTCTCCTTCTACAGTAGTTAAATTTTTTATTCCATCAAAGTTTTTCACCTTCCTGTCTCCATAGATTATTAGATTACCTTTGATAACCTCAAGGTTCTCCAAAAAACTATAACTGAAATCACCTATTCCACCAGAAACATTAGAAGGGTAAATAATTAGATCCCCATCAAGTACTTTACAGTGTTTATTCTTCCCTAAATACATAGAGCGATCTATCTCATTTTTAATTTCTATATCTCCCATACATTCAATTAACTCCTGATCATTCGGATCATCCATGGGCATATCATCATCTTTGCTACAAGAGCTTACGCCAAAGATTAGCATTAAAAATAGAATGGATTTAAATATTTTCATTTTTTAAGAGTTGAATTGGAATGGTTGCACTTGTGTTATAAGAGAGTTTATGCGTCATTTAAACTTGTCTAAACTTTTTTGAAGCTTAGTGATTAATCGCAATTATCAAGAATTTCATATCTATTATCGCAACCAGGTGCATTATTATAAATGGTAGTTGGTCTATCTTCATGGATATGGTTACAAATTAAATCTATAGAGCAAGATGACAGACTATAATTATTTCGAATGATTATTTCAAGTATTTCAGATATATTTGCAATTCCGTTTATATCTGTTAATGATGGATTATTTATTAGTTCTAAAGTTCTAAGTGGTGCAGTCATATTTACCAAACCATCTAAATTTTCTAAACTACAATTTTCTATGGTTAATTTCTCGACTTGAGTTAAATTCTCTAAACCATCGAGGTTTTCTAGATAATAACAGTTTTCTATGGAAAAATTCTCAACTTGAGTTAAATTTTGCAACATATTAAAGTTTCTTATACTACTATTCTTAATTTCCAAGATTTCCTGAACATTGGTTAGACTATTAAATCCATCTGAATTTGATAACGAATTGATTTTCAATTGATCTATAGTATGTAATTGATTGAAACCATTTATTTGTAGACTATTTCCATAAATTGTAAGAGACCTAAAAGATGTTAAGCCATTAAATCCACTTATTATTTCTAGATTTTCATCGAGACCTAGGTATATTTCATTTTCAAAATTAATTAAATGATTTAATTCTGAAATTTCAGTTAATAAAGGACCTGATCCTAATAAAAAATCCTCTGTAATTGTAGTTAATCCTTCTAAACCAGATAAAGAATTTAACAAATTATTACTATATATCGAGAGCTTCCCAATAATGGTATTCAGGTTTCTTAAACCACTAAAACTTTCCAAATTATCATTAAGAATGATATTTACGTCACCATTTATCACTGATAGGTTTTCAAAACCCTCTATAGATTCTAAATCCTTGGCTGCATGAATTTCAAAAGATCCATTAACATTAGTTAAGCTACTAAATCCAGTAATCGATTTAAACCCACTACCTTTAATGACGACTCTATCATTAATACTTGCAAGACTCTCAAAGCCAGATATTTCATTTGATGTAACATCTTCAAAATAAAAATACTCCCCAATATGCTCTAAGCTATTAAAGCTATTCATAAGGTTTGAATTGCTGTTATTGGACAGATGCATATACCCATCTATAGTAGTTAATTCCGCAAAAATATTGTCGGAGAAATCAATATTATTATCAGATAAGTGTAAATCCCCTCCTATCCTATGAAGCTTATTAAACCCAACTATTGAAGTTAAAAGATCATTATCTACCATATTTAGTATTCCTTCTATAGTACTCAATTCAGAAAATCCAGTGATACTTTCTAATTGTCTATTCCAATTAATATTAAAGTACTCTGCTACAGTATTCAGCTTTGTAAATCCATGAATGTTTTTTAATGATGGCCCATAAATAGCTAAAAACCCAGGAATAGAGCTTAATTGTGTCAATCCATTTATACTTTCTAAGGATTCGTTTTCATAAACAGAGAAACTTTCTCCAATAGTAGTCAATGCTTCAAATCCATTTATACTCTCTAATGTTGGATTGAAAGTAATATTAATACCACCAAGAATATCAGTCAACGCCGCAAAACCGTCCAAATTTTTTAAGGAAGTATTTTTATGTATCTCTAAATTCCCTCCAATAGAAGTCAACGCCGATAAGCCATTTATATTTTCTAAGGATTTGTTCTCAATTATTCTAAGGTCGCCTTCTATAGTGGTTAAATTAGCTAACCCATCTATATTAATCAGATCATCGGATTTAATAGTAAGATTGCCCTTAACAACCTCAAGATGCTCATAATAACTTAAACTTATATCACTTGGGTCAGTATAATTATCAGTAAGAAAAAGGTCACCAAGAAACTCTTTACAGTTTTTATTATTTTTCAAATCTATTGCGTGACCAAAACATTCAGACACCTCCACATCGTCTGGTTCTTCTATTCGCATATCATCATCACTTCCACAAGAGTTTAGACCCAAAACCAACACAAAAAGTAATATTGATTTAAATATTTTCATTTTTTTAAAATATGATTAAAATGGTTGCACTTGCTCTAAAAAATCAGCCTTTTATGCATGTCCCTATATTATTGCTATTATATATTTATATGTATTTGTAGCAAACTTAACATTAACTTTAACAATCCTCAAAGATTACCAAAAAACTTACAAAGTTGCCACGAACTACCCTATCACCCATAAAAAAACCACCTTCAATTAAGAAAGTGGTTTTAAATCAGCAAAATATTTGCTTTGATTAGTTACCTAGAATTGCTTTTGCATTTTCCATGCTAGATACCATTTCTTGTTTCATAGCCTCTACCAAAACTTGCTGTTCTTTCATCAACTCGATGCTTTCCTTTATCTCGTCTTCATTCATGCCTTCTAGACGATCTTCTTTGTAAGGGAATACCTCGCCAAAGTTTTTCATCCAGTCCATCATGCCTTTGTGCGCTCCTTCCAAATCGGTAACAGCATCTTTGTATATTTTCGCTTGCATCGGCTCCTCTTCTACCTCAGCTCTTTCTTCTAATTCTTGACGCAATTCGCTTAATTTGCCCATCTGTGGCATCATCTCGTCGTGTACATCGAATACTTCGTGTAGCAACTGATAAAACTCTACCTTATCCTCCGACTCCTTGTTTCCACAAGACCAAAGTGTTACCGCTAAAACAGCAATAAATAACGTTCTAAATAGTTTCATTCTTCTTTTTTAAATTAATAAATTATATAAAACGGACTACATTACAAAAAGTGGCTTATCAGACATCATAGCCGATACCTTCTTTGCAACGGATTGCAACACCTCTTCTTTATCCATGTTCATCAGCACCTCATCGATTAAATCTACTATCGGTTGCATATCTTTTTCTTTAAGACCACGAGTAGTAACTGCAGCGGTTCCAATACGGATTCCACTAGTTACAAACGGTGACTTATCGTCAAACGGCACCATGTTTTTGTTTACCGTAATATGTGCTTTATTAAGCGCATCTTCTGCATCTTTTCCGGTGATATTCTTGTTGCGTAAATCTATAAGCAATAAATGGTTGTCGGTTCCTCCAGAAATAAGGTCGTATCCTTTGGCCACAAATGCTTTGGCTAGTACATCCATATTCTTTTTTACCTGTACCATGTAGTTTAGGAACTCATCGGTAAGTGCCTCGCCAAATGCAACTGCTTTTGCTGCGATAATATGCTCTAATGGGCCTCCTTGGTTTCCTGGAAAAATTCCGCTATTCATCAGCGAAGACATTTTTCTAGGTGTTCCGTTCTTCAGTTTGATACCAAATGGATTATCAAAATCCTTGCCCATCATAATCATTCCGCCTCTTGGACCACGTAAAGTCTTGTGGGTAGTAGTGGTAATAACATGACAATGTGGAACAGGGTCATTCAGTATTCCTTTTGCTATAAATCCAGCTGGATGGGCAATATCTGCCATTAAGATAGCCCCTACTTTATCGGCGATTTCTCTAAATCTTTTAAAGTCAATATCTCTTGGATATGCAGAAGCCCCAGCGATAATCATTTTTGGCTTTTCGCGAAGTGCTACCTCTTCTACCTGATCGTAGTCGATCAATCCGGTTTCTTTATCTACTCCGTAAAATACAGGATTGTACAATCTTCCAGAGAAGTTCACAGGAGAGCCATGCGTAAGGTGTCCGCCATGCGATAGGTCAAAACCAAGGAAAGTGTCCCCTGGATTTAACACCACAGAGAATACTGCCGTATTGGCTTGTGATCCACTATGTGGCTGTACGTTTACATATTCCACGCCAAATAATTCTTTAGCGCGATCTATTGCCAATTGCTCTACTTTATCTACTACTTCACATCCGCCGTAGTAGCGTTTTCCTGGATATCCCTCCGCATACTTATTGGTCAATATAGACCCAGCCGCAGCCAAAACATCGTCACTCACAAAGTTTTCTGAAGCGATTAACTCCAAACCGTTTAGCTGACGTTGTCTTTCTTCTTCAATTAAATCAAAAATTTCGGTATCTTTTGCCATTGTTAGGTTTTTTTATGCAACCAAAAATACAAAATAGATTCCGAATAAAGGGAAGATAAACCTACCTTTGAGCAGTTCGAGATTCTATAAAAAAACAATATCACAATCCCATTTAAATATGACGTTAATAGCAAATGATATAAATAGAAAAACTTGGTTGGAAGTAAAGGACGATTCCGACTTCCCTATTCAAAACATTCCTTTTGGTGTATTTCTGCGTCCAGACGACATTATTACTGCAGGAACTAGAATAGGAAATTATGCCATAGACCTTGCAGTATTACAACATCTAGGTTATTTTAAAGGCATCGATTTAGATCGAGATATCTTCACACAAGACACCTTAAATGACTTTATAAGTCTTGGAAAAGAAACTTGGCGATTAGTACGAAATAGGATTTCTGATATCTTCTTAGAATCCAATACGCAACTCCAAAACAATCCAGAAGATCGTAAAAAGACAATTTTTGCAGTATCCGACGTGGAAATGCAAATGCCAGTACAAGTAGGCGATTATACCGATTTTTACTCAAGTCGAGAACATGCTACCAACGTGGGGAAAATATTTAGAGATCCAGAGAATGCCCTACTTCCAAACTGGTTGCACATCCCTGTAGGTTACCACGGACGCAGTTCTTCTTTGGTAACAAGCGGGATCCCAATACGCCGTCCGTGGGGACAAGTAAAAGAGAAAGATGCTAAGAATCCTATTTTTAGTCCTACTAGGATGTTGGACTATGAGTTGGAAATGGCGTTTATTACTTCCGATGCCAACAAGCGTGGAAAGAGCGTGGATGTAAACGATGCAGAAAACCATATTTTTGGAATGGTATTGCTTAACGACTGGTCTGCTCGCGATATTCAAGCATGGGAATACGTTCCTTTAGGCCCCTTCTTAGGAAAGAGTTTTGCCACTACCATATCGCCATGGATTGTTACCTTAGACGCGCTACGGCCTTTTAAAACAGAAAGCCCTGTGCAGGAAGATCCTAAACCTCTTCCGTATTTACAAGCAACCGATACTAAGTATAGCTACGACATTCATCTAGAAGCACATATAAAAACAGAAAAAAGCGAGTTTCAAAGGATTACCAAAACGAACTTCAAGTATATGTATTGGACCATGGCGCAGCAATTAGCGCATCATACCGTAAACGGCTGTGAGGTTCGCAGTGGGGATTTAATGGGAAGCGGTACTATTTCTGGGACTACGCCCGATTCTTTTGGATCTATGCTAGAACTTAGCTGGCGAGGACAGAATCCTATCCCACTTAAAAACGGAGAAACTAGAAGTTTTCTGGAAGATGGGGATGAATTGAAAATGATAGGTTATTGCAAAGCAAACGGCATTCGAATTGGATTTGGAGAGTGCACTGGAAAAATTCTTCCTGCAAATAAAAAATAAAAGTATTAAAAAAGGTTTGAGAAAATTCTCAAACCTTTTTTTGATTTTATAAGTTCTGCAATACTCTTGCACTAATGCTATTATGTGAACTGTGATGCGCAAGCTGTCCGTTTCGCAACACGATAAGCTGTGGACTCTGATGCCACACCTGAAAGCGCTCTGCAATCTTATCGGATATCGGCCTATAGGCCAACAAATCCAAATAATACATCCCATAATCGTCCGTAGCTTCCAACTCCGATTCAAATCGATGTAAGGTCATACTACTTATCCCACATCTTGTAGAGTGCTTAAAAATAAACACGGGTCTTTGGTGCGATTCTTTAACTATGGCATCTAACTGCGCTTCCGCTGTAAGATTCTTCCACGGTAACGGATCTTTCTCTGGTTCCTTATCTTTCTTTTTATTTCTAAATAATCCAAACATGATTTCTGTTTTATTTTTCACTTGTATCCTATCTACAAGTTACTTCTGATAGATACAAAGATAGCGAATCTTAACCTAAAACGCTTTAGCCAATCCATCTATAGTAATATCAAATCTAAAATAATTCCTACAAGAATGCTCTTTAACAACTAGCAGGGTTTATAAGATAATTCGTACATTTATAGCATATATTTTATTGAAATACTCTCAGTTTATAAAACACAAACACCTTATTTATTATGATACGCTCAAAACCAATCACTCTGTGTATTATCGCTATCTGTAGCCTCTTCCTGTTTTCCTGTAAGGAGAAAGTCAAAAAAGAGGAAAGTGCAGAAATTGTAGAAGTGAAAGCAGCAGTAGATGAAAAAGCTATGACAAAACTAGCAGATAGTATCGCCATACACGCACAAAAAACATTGCTCTCTAATGTTGCAAATGCTATAGAAAAAGGAGGCACGGAACATGCAGTAGATTTTTGCAACACCACTGCTATTAGCATTACCGATTCTATTGCAGATTTATACACAGTAAACATTCATAGAATTACCAATAAACCAAGAAATCCAGATAACCATCTAGCAACTGCTCAAGATTCTTTGGTGTGGAATAGGATGCTTCAATTTGCTCAAAACGAAGGGAAACTACCAGCAGGATCCCTAGAAAACGATGGCGTAGATTATTACTACTACAAACCCATTGCTATGGGAATGCCTACTTGTGTACAATGCCATGGTGGAGCAAACGATATAAATCCAAGAACTAAAGACATCATAAATCAAAGATATCCGAACGACCAAGCTACTGGTTATAAAACTGGAGACTTTAGAGGCTTGTGGAAGATCAAAATGGAGAGTTTATAATATTTAAATATCGCTATAATGCTAAAAAACAATCCAATAGATTGGGAGGATTTCGAGAAAGTAGAGATCCGGGTCGGAACCATCGTTGAAGCAGAAGTTTTTAAAGAGGCTAGAAAACCTGCTTACAAGGTAATAATAGACTTTGGAGCATTCGGCAAGCGCAAATCCTCGGCACAAATTACCAAACTATATCAGCCAGAAGATCTCCTCGGGAAACAAGTGATTGCAGTGGTAAACTTTCCTCCAAAACAAATAGCCAACATGCAAAGCGAATGCCTTATTCTAGGTGCGGTAGATGGTGAGAAGGTAACGCTGCTAACTTCGGATAAGAAAGTGGAAAACGGAATGCGAATCGGCTAAATAGTAAATCTTAAAAACAAATGAAATGCTAGGTATCATCTTATTTATGTCTTTCTTATTTGTTGTTATAGGCTATCTTGTAACAGAGAACAATGCTAAATATATTCTAGCAGGGTATAACACGATGAGCGAAGAGGAAAGGAAAAGAATAAATCTAAAAACCTACCTTGCCTTTTTTAGAAGATTCCATCTATTCCTTGGTATTTCTACACTTACAATAAGCTTGGCACTTTATTATCTTATAAATGAAGACGTCGCAGGAATTTTTCTCGCCCTCTACCCTATTCTAGCGTATATCTATTTTATCGCTAGAAGTGCAAATTCCAAAAAAGGTGTAAAAAGCAACCATAGCAAAGCAGCTATTGTGGTACTCATATTCGTACTGATTCTTATTGGCGTTCTCTTGCCCTACGGATATAGCGAAAGCGAATTAATCCTGCATTCCGATACCCTAGAAATAAATGGAATTTATGGTGAGAAGATAAAATTTAAGGATGTAGAATCAGTAGCCTTATTAAATCAACTTCCTAAAATCCGATATAAATCGAACGGTTATGCATTAGGAAGCGTTTCCAAAGGTTGGTTTAAAACCGATAATGAAAAAGTAAAACTTATACTAAACACGAATACTGGACCTTATATACTCATTACCAAAACCGACGGACAGAAAGTATATTACGCACCTAAATCAGGGTCCACAGAAGAACAGTTTTTAGCACTTAAAAACAAACTGCTTTAAAACACGAGATGGAGAATAATCTAACACTTCATCAAAAATCCTATTATAAGCGCTAGCTACGCTTAGAATCTGTCTTTTTGTCGCTAAAACTTCCCAAACAAACCGACAAATTGACTTATTCTTAAAATGGCTTGTTCTTTGTTAATATCAAGCTGAATACAAAAGAGATACTAACAACACATACAACGATATATGAACTTTAATAATTTTACAATAAAATCGCAGGAGGCGGTCCAACGTGCGCAACAAATCGCACAAGGCCATTCCAACCAGCAGATAGAGAACGAACATCTCTTCCAAGGAATTATGGAAGTAGATGAAAACGTAATGCCTTTTTTACTTAAAAAACTTCAAGTAAACGAAGCCTTATTAAAACAAATCCTTGAAAAGCAAATTCAGAGTTTTCCTAAGGTACAAGGCGGCGAACTTATGCTTTCGCGTGATGCCTCTCGTACTATAAACGAAGCTTCCATCATCGCCAGAAAAATGGACGATGAGTTTGTTTCTATCGAGCATTTGCTCTTAGCCATTTTCGATTCCAAAAGCCCTATAGCACAAGCTATAAAAGACCAAGGCGTTAGCAAGAAGAATATAGAAATGGCCATAGAAGAACTCCGCAAAGGCGAGAAAGTAACTTCGCAAACGGCAGAAGACACCTACAATGCGTTGAATAAATATGCATTGAACCTAAACGAAATGGCTAGTAACGGTACCCTAGATCCAGTTATTGGAAGAGATGAGGAAATCCGTAGAATTCTGCAAATCCTTTCCCGTAGAACCAAGAACAACCCAATTCTAGTAGGAGAACCAGGAACAGGTAAAACCGCAATTGCCGAAGGCTTAGCACATAGAATTATTTCTGGAGATATTCCAGAGAACCTAAAAGACAAGCAGGTTTTTTCTTTGGATATGGGATCCTTGATAGCTGGCGCGAAATACAAAGGAGAGTTTGAAGAACGACTAAAATCCGTTATCAAAGAAGTATCCTCCAGCGAAGGGCGTATTATTCTATTCATCGACGAAATCCACACCCTTGTAGGTGCAGGAGGCGGTCAAGGTGCAATGGATGCTGCCAACATATTAAAACCTGCATTGGCTCGTGGAGAACTTAGAACTGTGGGTGCTACTACCCTAGATGAATATCAGAAGTACTTTGAGAAAGACAAGGCGCTAGAACGTAGGTTCCAAAAAGTAATGGTAGACGAGCCAGATACAGAAAGTGCTATCTCCATTCTAAGAGGAATTAAAGAAAAGTACGAAACCCACCACCAAGTGCGTATTCGAGACGAAGCGATTATCGGTGCAGTAAAACTATCGCAACGCTATATCAGCAACCGTTTTTTACCAGACAAGGCAATCGACCTAATGGACGAAGCAGCTTCTAAGCTGCGTATCGAAATCAATAGCAAACCAGAAGAGCTGGACGTGCTAGATAGAAAGATAATGCAGTTGGAAATCGAAATAGAAGCTATAAAGCGTGAACAGGACGAAAGTAAAGTAAAAATACTCCAAGCAGACTTAGCCAACTTAAAAGAAGATAGAAACGAATTAAATGCGAAGTGGCAAAGTGAAAAGCAAGTAGTAGATAATGTACAAGCGCTTAAAAAGCAAATCGAAGAGTTTAAGCTAGAAGCGGAACGCGCAGAACGTGATGGCGATTTCGGAAAAGTAGCAGAATTGCGTTACGGTAAAATTAAAGACGCACAAGATGCCTTGTTTTTACTAGAAGAAGATCTGGTTAAAAACCAAGAGAAAGGCTCGCTTATAAAAGAAGAAGTAACCTACGAGGATATTGCTGAAGTAGTAGCTAAGTGGACTGGAATTCCTGTGGCTAAAATGTTGCAGAGCGACAAAGACAAACTATTGCATTTGGAAGAAGAACTACACAAACGTGTTATCGGTCAAATAGAAGCGGTAAGCGCGGTAAGCGATGCCGTTCGTCGTAGTCGTTCTGGATTGCAAGATCCAAACCGACCAATAGGTTCTTTCCTATTCCTAGGTACAACAGGAGTTGGTAAAACAGAGCTTGCAAAAGCCCTCGCGGAATACCTGTTCGATGATGAAAATGCTATGACACGAATAGATATGAGTGAGTACCAAGAGCGACATAGCGTAAGTAGATTAATCGGTGCACCTCCAGGATACGTAGGCTATGACGAAGGTGGACAGTTGACCGAAGCAGTGCGAAACAATGCGTACTCCGTAGTGCTATTGGACGAAATAGAAAAAGCCCATCCAGATACGTTCAACATCTTATTACAAGTGCTAGACGAAGGAAGGTTGACAGACAATAAAGGACGTGTAGCAGACTTTAGAAACACTATAATTGTTATGACCAGTAATATTGGAAGCGACATTATACAAGAAAGGTTTGAGACCATACCAGATGTAGATACCGCAGCTGCATCGGCAAAACAAGACGTGCTTGGTTTACTACGACAAACCGTACGTCCGGAGTTCCTAAATAGAATCGATGACATTGTAGTGTTCTCTCCACTATCTAAGGAGAACATTAGGGATATTGTAAAACTACAGATCCAAGGTTTATCCAAAATGGTGTCGGCACAAGGCATTACTTTAGATGCAACACCAGAAGCGATAGCCTTCTTGGCTGAGAAAGGATATGATCCACAATATGGTGCTCGTCCAGTAAAACGAGTGATACAACGGGAAGTGCTAAACAACTTATCTAAGGAAATATTATCAGGGGCTATTACCACCGATAGTATTGTGTTGATAGATTCCTTTAACGATGAATTGGTTTTTAGAAATAAAGGCTAATAAATCTAAATATAGCAAACAAAAAATCGCGCTAGAATTCTAGCGCGATTTTTTTATTTAATATGTTAGTTTACTTTTAGGATTAGTGTCCCCACGGTCTTTCCGGTGTAGGTATTTCTTTGGTTAAATCGAAAGCTACTCTAAAATGGTTTGGTGTAGTTACTCTTCTTAAGTTATAAGTAAACTCATCTCCATCTATGGTTACCCACCATACGTTTCCAGATGCATAAGGAATTAAGTCGGCGGTTTCCTGATCTGCTGGAAAAAACTGAATATCGTCCATCCCTGTATTGGCAGTTGTACCTCCATACATGGTAACCTCATCATGGCTTCCATCCTCTAATCGGTGGTCGTGCTTTAGCTCAATTCCCTCTGCGGTGCGTGTAAAAACCCAAGTACGAGAAAGATTGTCGCCTACATGGAAAGGAACCTTAATCACATTTTCCTCACACTCCATTACATACATTACAAGCTCTGCTCCTGCAAAATCCTCTGGCACCTCTCCTGGCCCATCAAAAACACCAGCATAAGATTTCCCACAGTGTTCTTTTAAACTTTGCCAAAACTTCTCTTGAGGACTGTTTCGATCTATCGTTGCAACAGCTTCCTTTTCTTCTGGAGTGTTTGCTACCTCGGTCTTGTTTGCTTTATTCTCTTGTGCGCAAGAAAAAGACATAACAAGTAATAACATGCTGATAAGTGAAAGTTTTCTCATAGGTTTTAAAATATGGTTAAGCCCAAATATACTTCTTTATTTAGTATTTGCAGAGAAGGACATAAATTTGCCTTTTCCACATATAACTTGTTGTTTCTTAATTCTCGCCTAAATATCCTTCAGTTGTTATATATTTGTTCTCTTTATTAAATTTAACCTCTATGACCAGACTGTTTATTATTGTTTTGAGCTTGGCTTTTTTGTCTTGCAAAACAAACTCCACACAACAAAACACCAATATGCCAAGTGCCTATGGGGATTTGATTAGCGCACAAAACCTAAAAGAACATTTATACCTAATCGCTAGCGATAGTTTAGAGGGAAGGATGACAGGATCTAGAGGACATGAAAAAGCTTTAGAATATATAGAGAACTACTATAAAGAGATAAATGTTATGGGCGGAATGCCAGATAAAACCTACTTACAAACCATCCCTAGTAGTTTTTTCCAACGTGGGGAAGATTTTCCAGACTCTTATAACCTTTTGGCTTTTATAAAAGGAAGCGAATATCCAAATGAGGTAATCGTAATCAGTGCACACAGCGACCACATCGGCGTTCGTGAAGATGGAGAAATATTCAATGGCGCCGACGATAATGGTAGTGGAACCGTAGCTCTTATGGAACTAGCTAGAGTATTTAAGAAAGCAGCCGATGCAGGAGACACACCAAAACGTTCTATCCTATTCCTACATGTAACTGGAGAAGAAATCGGACTTTATGGTTCACGCTATTACGCAGACGTAGAACCGATTTATCCATTGGATAATACCATTTGTAACCTTAATATAGATATGATTGGAAGAATTGATCCAGACAAAGAAAGCAATCCAAACTATATCTATCTAATCGGAAGTGATAAAATAAGCACCGAGCTTCATACTATTTCAGAAGCTGCAAATATTGAGTACACCAATCTAGAATTGGACTATACGTATAACGACGAAAAAGATCCAAATCGCTTTTACTACCGAAGCGACCACTATAACTTTGCTAAGAACGGTATTCCGATTATATTTTATTTTAATGGCGTACACGAAGACTACCACGACATTGGGGATACTCCTGATAAAATAGATTATGACTTATTAGCTAAACGAACAAAACTAGTGTTCTACACCGCATGGAAAGTAGCAAACAAAGAAGAGCGATTAAGCATAGACTAAAACGATAAGTATTATAATATAAAAATCCGTTGTGTTGCAAAAACGCTATCTCAACGGATTTTTTTGTTTGTTACCTTCCATAATCCTCCCCTATTTAAAATCCTTTAAAGTCTGATTTAAACTTCGTTTAATCATTTCTAGTGCACGATCAATAGTAGCTCGTTTTGTTCTAAACGATAAGATGGCGATACGAATAACAAAATCCTCTTTCAACATAGTCGAACTTAAAAATACACTCCCATCCTCGTGAATATGTTGCATTAATTTTCGATTGAAATCATTTCGATTTTCTTCCGTAGGATACCAAAAGTGACTGACCGACAAATCGGGTGTCGGCCCAACTTCAAAACCCATTTCCACTAGTTTCTTTCTAAAGTAAGTCGTCAACAATAACTTTTCTTCCAAAGCAGCAACGAAAGGTTTTATACCATGCAACTGCAAAGGCAACCACATTCTAAGCCCTCTAAAGTGCTTGGTTAATTCAGGAGAAAGATTAGCAGGATCACGAGTTAAATCTTCTGTTACGGCATCTTGCAAATAATTTCCAGAAGAATGATTGGAATGCAAAACAGCTTCAGCTTCTTTTATCAGCACCGCTCCCAAGCCATAAGGTAAGAACATACCTTTATGTGGATCCACCACCAAAGAGTCCGCTTTTTCAATGCCTTTGAATGCTTCTTTTTTAGAAGATAGCACAAAGAATCCACCATAAGCTGCGTCGATATGGTACCACAAGTTGTGACGTTTTGCAATTACTGCTATATCATCTAAAGAATCTATCGCCCCCACATCGGTTGTTCCGGCAGAAGCAATAATCAAAAATGGATGCAAGCCTTAAGAAATATCTACTTCAATTTGTTTATTAAGCATTGAAGTGTCAATCTTATACTCCTCATCTAATTCAAGATATCGGAGAATCACATCTTCCAAACCAATAATCCGCAATGCTTTATTAATACAATGATGTGCTTGCTCACTTAAATATATCACAGACTTGGGGATGTGTTGATTCTTTACCTCATGTTTATCTCGTGCTGCAGTCAAAGCGATAAGATTGGCAATAGATCCTCCTGAGGCTAAATTACCCACTGCGGTTTTGGGAAAAGAAAAGATCTTTTTTAACCAAGAAATCACTTCGTTTTCTACTGCCGTCGCACCAGGCGAAGCGTAAGAAACCCCAGCATATTCATTGGAAACTGCAGCTAGAAAATCTCCCAAAGCCGATACGTAAATTCCTCCTCCAGGTATATACCCCACGTGCCCGCCAGATGCAGCACGTAAACCAGGCTCATTGACTTCTTCTTTAAAAATGCTAAGAATATCGTCAATAGATTTCGGAGAATTATCCTGAATTTTCAACTTATTAAGGTCTGGTATCTTCGAGTTAAAAGATTCCGCCTCGGGTAAGTCTTCAATAAAATCATTGGTGAACTGCTTTACTTTATCTAGTAACAAGCCACGGTCATTAAGAGGAATCTCTAGACTTTGCGATATGGCTTCGTATTCGGCTATTTTTTTGATTAAATCTTTCATGAATTGTGGTTTTAAAAGCTTTGTAATAGCTGGTGGAAATAGGACAGGAAATTAAAAAACGATTCCTTGTCTTACAAATATAAGTATTGAAACATAAACATAGATTTCGATATCTGATAGACAGATTATTTCGAAAATCTAAAAGTATTTTTTAAAAATAATCTCCCCACTACTTCGCCACTTAAAATATCTTCAAATCCCCTTCCTTGATCCATCCTTGTTTTTTCATAAAAACATAAATTCCATAAGATAAAATCGCAGGTAGA
>DATGMW010000129.1:0-6596 GCA_035307105.1 Flavobacteriaceae bacterium | reverse complement strand
TCTGGAGGTGGTGCTCGCGGTGCCGCACATGTTGGCGTATTAAAAGCTTTTGAAGAGCATGGTATTTCACCATCCCATATTTCTGGAACCAGTATTGGTGCTATTGTTGGAGCTATGTATGCAAAGGGCATTCATTGGTCGGAAATCTTAAGTTTTCTTAAAGAAACTCCTATCTTCAATACCAGAAGATTTGCTTTTAATAAGCCTGGATTTTTAGATACCGAAAAGTTCTATAACGACCTTAAAGTCTATTTTCCTGAAGATAACTTCCAAGCTTTAAAAAAAACATTATTTGTTACTGCTACAGATGTACTGACTGGAAGCTTAAAAATCTTTAGTCAAGGAGAGCTCATCATGCCTATTATAGCTTCGGCATCCTTCCCTGGGATTTTCACTCCTACCGAAGTGAATGGTTCCTATTACATAGACGGAGGCGTGCTAAACAACTTTCCAGTGGAACCGCTTAAAGCAGCTTGTGACAAAATTGTCGGAATCTTTATCAATGAGCTGAATGAAATCGGTATAGAGGAATTGAAACATTCCTACTCCGTTGTAGATCGAGCTATAAAAATAAAAACCAATGCAGAATCTATGAGCAAGTTTAAAGACTGCGATATGGTCATCTCTCCTAAAGATATAGGGCTGTATGGTATTTTTAGAATGAATCACATGGATACTCTTTTTGATTTAGGCTATACCACGGCAACAAAAATTCTGGAGAAAAAGGTAAGTATTTTGGGCATAGAGGAATAGACTTTCTACATGAAACACATAAATTGTGATGTTAGATGGTACTACAGTTAAACACAGCTTAGCTTAAGATTTCCAAAAAAACTCTTTTCCTAGTTTACACAGAGAAACCCTTTGCGAAACTTTGCTTCTATGCTTCTTTGGGAGTCTTTGCAGTACACCCTTTTGATAAACAGAAAAAGACTAAAAACCAGTTCCAACCACCAAAATCTAAAGTATTTCCCGCAGATTTAATCGGAGTATTTCCTAATACTTTTTATTCGTAACGAGAGGTGCGATATGCAGAATGCGAGCTTTTGGCATTAATAATATACGACTACTTACTACAAAATAAAAAAATATTGCGCAGAGTGACGCGAAGTTCCAGCCAAGAGACACAGAGAAAAAGCTTTGCGAGACCTTGCTCATTTACGCAACTTTGTGGTACTATCTTTTCACAAACAAAAGACAAAAACCTGTTCTGATCAAAGATAAGCTTAAGTTTTCCAAAAGCTCGCCCACTCTCCCATTCGCCATTGACCTACTCTACTTTATTTATTTTCCTCCGAATTTTTCATCACAAGTGTTCTATACGGGAAAGGAATTTCAATCCCTTCTTTGTCGAAGCGTTTTTTAACACTTTCCAAGATATCATATCTCAATAAAAATGCGCTCGAATTATCGCTTACCCACGCCCAAGCTCTTACGCTAATGGAAGAATCGTTTAGAGAAATCACAGCGGTTCTAACTATTGGCTTTCCTTCTGCTATATCTACTAGACTACGGTTGTCAATGATCAGCGGATGGTTCTCGCATTCTTCTTGCATGATTTTCTTTGCCAAATCTATATCACTATCATAAGATATGTCCATCGCTATACGCTCACAGATTTTCTTATCCTCTAAATCAAAATTTATTAATTTTTCTTTATTGATAATGGTATTGGGAATCACTATCATTTTATTCTCGTAATTTCTAATAATAGTATGACGCAAGGTAATATCGGTTACCGTACCTTCCATACTATCGGACACTTTTACTCTATCGCCAATTCGAAATGGTTTAAATGCAATGATAAACAAACCGCTGGTTATATTTGCTAGGGCTTCTTGCGCAGCAAAACCAACAATAAGAGCTAAAACCCCAGCACCACCCAAAGCAGTTTGAGCGATTCCTTTAAGCGATGGGAAGGCGAATAAAATAAGTAGAACTCCAGTAAGTCCAACTAGAGATACCACTACATAGCGTAAAAACTTATAATTGGTTGGATCTTCAACATTTTTAATTCTTTCCCCAACTTTATATTTAAACCACAAGTTGATTACCATGATCGCTACAATCGTAATCACAGCTACCACTCCTAAGTAGCTAAATAACTTAAAATACTTTACAAAAATCGATCCTTTGTCCGCATCCAAAAAGACAAAAATCAATGCGATGGAGCCTAAAACAAACCACAGTATGGTTAATATCTTATGGATTAAATTTATCGGATTTAAAGACGCATCAGGAAACTGTTCTTTCATTTTCTTGGTTAACCAACGGCTGGTAACTTTGGTCAATAAGTAAAGCCCCACTACAATTGCAATAACAACTGTTATATAAATAATCTCAGAACTATAGTTTTCTATGAATTTGCTCATAACATCAATAAAGTGTTTTTTAAAATTAGCTGTTTTTGGTTTTATAAGCAAAACCTTTTATGCTAGTTTTTGTAATAAATATGCTGTTTTTTAAACTTTACTTATTCTGCATCAAGATATAGCAAATTCACTGATATTTGCTTTTATTGAGGGTATAATTTATTCTTTCTACGCAATGCAATTATTACAATTTGAAATATATGGATACTATCTTATCCCAAACGGATATTAAATTATAGAGACTTTACTTAAACGCTACAACTGAATAAAACTAGTACTATCTAAATCTAAGAATACGCAAGTCTGTGACAAAGGTTACTCAAGATGGAGTAGGCTACCTGTATTTTTGTGCTAAAATAGCGATTGAATAAATCCCTTCATTTATTCCCAATCGTTGTTTTGTCTTAAAGGAGCATATTGCTCTAACAACCGAATAAAATTCCATGGAAGCAGACGTAATACCTAAAGATATAAGTGCAAGAGTTGATTTTAAACGCAGGTTCAGTTTATGGGAGATGTATCGTTCATTTACTTTCTTCCCAAGAGCAATGGTGAAATTGATAAAGAATAGCAAAAGTGAAATAGTTGACAAGGATTTTGTAAAGCGTTTACAATTAGCAGTAACCGAAGTAAACGGCTGTCCTGCCTGTGCCTACCAACACACTAAAATGGCGCTTGAACAAGGCATGACTGGCGCGGAGATAAGCAGTTTTTTAAGTGGTGGCGATCAATTTATAAAACCCGAAGAAGCAAAAGCCATAATGTTTGCTCAGCATTTTGCAGATGCAAGAGGGTATCCTAAAAAATACACTTACGATGCCATTGTAGAAGAATACGGTGAAAAAGAAGCTACTATTATACTAGCTGCTGTTCAAACAATGATTGCAGGTAATATGTATGGAATACCCCTTAGTGCATTTCAATCTAGACGTAAAGGGAAACCTTATAAAGACAGTACTTTATTCTATGAGTTGGGAATGATGCTGGTAGGGGTTCTTTTATTGCCAATTGCAGTTATTCACGGAATCCTAAGAGGCTTGATTGGTTTGCCAAACAAACGGTTTGATAAAAGTTCGGTAGAGAAAAACGTCAGTTCTATTATTTTCTGATCTAGTACCAAACTCTTTACTGTTTTCACATCTATAGCTAGATTATAAATCTTACTACCTAAGCTACATGCAGCGTTATAGGTGTTGATTTATAAATGCTATTGCGCTTTAAAAGCTTAAATGAGAAACTTATCCTAACTTTAGAGCATGCTATACATCAAAATAGGAATATTACTCATCGGCTTTATACAAGCAGGTTTATTGCCGTACTTTATACAAAAGGCATTAAGACATGTAAGCCTAGATTTAGACAAGCAAACGCTTAGTTTTTTAAGCAATAAAGACCTATATGGAAATAGATTTGTAAAGGGATATAAACGCCTGCTTTTTACTACCGATATCCTTACCTATTTATTCTTTTGGTTTTTAACAAAGTACTACAAGCTTGGAGAATACAATAAGTTAATGCAGTATATCGACTTGGGATTTGCATCCTTAGCTTTATTGGCATTCGTACCGCATAATTTAAAACCCTACAGCCTTAGAAATCTCAGTTTATTCATACAGCGAATACTTCATAACCTTCTTGCTGTTGTTGTATTCCTATCTCTCCCTGCCCTTATCGTAACCTTTCAAGTTGCGATTCTTCCAGAAAGTAACTTTCTTGGGATTTCAGGATTGGCCATAATAGGGATTACAGTGTTATTAGTGGCATTCTCTATTTTAAAAAATGGGGTGAACGGTGCTACCGAATTGTTGTTCATCAACGGAATTTCTTTGTGGACTATTTTTGTGACTATGGTAACCTTTTTGAATTGAATTTTTTCGTGGATTTTTAATTGCTTGCTTAAATCATTACAAAAAGATGGTTGTTTAATTCTTGTCTTTATTATTAAATATTAAATAGTCTGATTGTTCGCAAATTATCATAAAGCACTAAATTGCAACTATTGTATGTAAGTTTACTAATAAAAAACATTTACTTTTATCTGCATTTATCCGCGTAATATGCGGGAACCTATCGCATTCATATAATTCTGCTTTCTAATAATTTCATATATTTTTTGCTTATTTGACAAAAAACGGACATACAAATTAAACAGTTTATACAACAAGTGTAGTGCGGTTTTCCCGAAGTGTATCCAAAAATAGAAAGCAACAGCATTTATTGTCGCTTAATTGACAATATCAATAGATCCTTCTTAGTATATTGCTCTTCACAACATAATTACTTAATAATAGAATGACAAGTCTTTCAAGATTTACACAGACAAGCATTACAATAGTAATCATCATCGCTGGTTTAGTCTATGGCAAAGCTTTTCTTATCCCATTGATATTCGCCTTCATCTTTTGGATCCTTATTAGAAGAATGAAAGAGACATTAAATAGAATACGAGTTATAGATAAGTATGTTCCTAACTGGGTGAAAAATATTTTCCTTACAGTGGTTATCTTCTCATTAATCTATTTTTTAATCTCTATAATTTCTTCGAACATCGCTAGGATGATAGGAAGGTTCGATGTTTATCAACACAACTTCAATGAGTTAGTTTTGAAAATCAATCAGACTTTTGGGATAGAGCTAGATGTTTTTTTAAGAAATACGGATGTCAGCAACATATTGAGCAATCTAATTCAACCGATTGTAGCGGTTTTAACAAGTACGGTAGGGAATGTTTTTTTAGTGCTTATATATATGTTGTTCCTGTTTTTGGAAGAGAGTAATTTTAATTCAAAGTTAAGAATGGTATTTACCTCCGAGAAGAGGCATCACTATATTTCCAGTATACTTCGAGAGCTAGAGTATTCTATTTCAGACTATTTAGGTGTAAAAACCTTTGTGAGCTTTATAACAGGAGCCCTGAGTGCTATCGCCTTATCCATTATTGGCGTTGATGCTCCCGTGTTTTGGGGGCTTATAATTTTTCTGTTAAATTATATTCCTACTGTAGGATCGCTTATAGCTACGTTATTTCCCGTGGCATTTTGCTTACTCCAATTCCCAGATATAACACCTGCCATTCTCACCCTAGTTACGGTAGGTACCATACAGGTTATTATTGGCAATGTTTTGGAACCTAAGCTTGTTGGTAGCTCTATGAATCTTAGCGCATTGGTCACCATACTTGCACTATCCTTATGGGGTGTTATTTGGGGAATTACAGGAATGATTCTAAGTGTTCCCATAACAGTAATAATGGTTATTATATTTTCAAAATTTGAACAAACCAAAAATATTGCAATAATGCTATCCGATAAGGGAGAACTAAAAGGATAAAATAGTTTCAGTTATTTCCAGAGCTCCGATTACTATAGTTTTCACCACATATTTCACCTATTCACACAGATTTGTTGCATTCCATTAAATCTTCGTTTGATAGGTATATAACTCATAATACCTACCTTCTTTAGCTAGCAATTGGTCGTGAGTACCGCGTTCTACAATATGTCCAGCTTCCACGACTAATATTTGATCTGCTTTTCTAATCGTGCTTAGACGGTGTGCAATAACAATCGTAGTTCTATCTTTAATTAACTCCGACAAACTTTTCTGAATTAACGCTTCACTTTGGGTATCTAAATTTGAAGTGGCTTCGTCTAAGATTATAATTTTTGGATTTGCTAAAATAGCACGAGCAATGGCTAATCGCTGTCTTTGTCCTCCAGAAAGCTTTACTCCTCTTTCACCAATTAAGGTTTCTAAACCATCATCAAACCTATCGGTAAATTCGTTTACATAAGCTGCGTTTACCGCATTTTGCACCTCAGCTTCCGTAGCATTTGGTCTTGGAAATATAATATTTTCTCGAATAGTACCCTCAAATAGAAACTCATCCTGTAAAACCACGCCCAAATGTTGACGGTAGCTACTTAACTTAACTTTTGACAAATCTTGATTATCTATAGTAACCTTACCAGACTTAGGTGTTAAGAAGGAGGCTGATAGTCCAGCAATAGTCGATTTCCCAGAACCTGAACTCCCTACTAATGCAGTTACAGTGCCAGCAGGCACAGTAAAATTAATGTTATGTATAACTTGCTTATCTGCTTCATAAGAGAAGGAAACATCCGTGAATTCAATATCACCTTTTAAGGTATCTAACTCAATAACTCTATCTAGTTTATCCTCTTCTGCAGTCATATTCATGAGTTCTTCCGTTCTATCTAAACC
>DATGMW010000128.1:0-16024 GCA_035307105.1 Flavobacteriaceae bacterium | reverse complement strand
ACTGGGGAGCCATTGAATACCACCGTAAAAGAAGGGAGTTTTAGTGTAATAAACCTAGGAGTGGATTAATTCTAGAAGGGAAAATAACTGATTAATTAACCAACTAAATTCTCAAAAGTATAGGATTATCTAAGTATACTCCTGCACTTTATATCACACTCCATGTTTTGGAGAACAATACATAAATAGAAGCAGTTCTATTTTTCAACCATATTTTAATATTAAAAATACATATCATGAAAAACGTTTGGATGTTTTTAGTAGTAATACTTAGCCTTAGTATGATGCGCCCTGATATCAGTCAGGCACAAATCTTAAAAGGATTTGGTAAAAAGGTAGAAAATAAATTAAAAAAGAAAGTAGAGGAGAAGGCAGATCGGCATGTAGATAAAACGATTAATACAGCAGACAGAAAGTCGGATGAGTCTATAGAGCAAGCTGTAAAAGGAGACGGAGATAAATCGAAGAATAACAAAAAGGATAAACAAAAGACCAAAATAACACAGGAAGATATCCCTGTTAGAAAAGATCAGGCTATGAATATGTTTCGTTCTACTGCTTGCAATGATTTCTTGTGGTTTAAAACTGGAAGTGTGTTTGAATATGAACATGATGCTAAAGGATCTAGAACAGAAGTCTCTAGCATGCGTGTTAATGGGGTTACACAAAGCGGTGGCAAAACGATCTCCGAAATTGTTGCCAATCAAAATACGCCCGAAGGAGATATGGAGCTTACGCTGCATTATGTATGCGATGGGGATAACTTTTATATAGATATGTCTGCGATGTATGAGCAAATTATGCAACAAATGGAAGGCCAATCTGGTGGAGACAACGCGCAGGTAAAAGAAATGATAGATTCTGCAGAGATCGATGTGTCCGACGGATTTACAACCATGCCAAAAGTGCTGTATCCAGGATTGAAATTACCCGATGCTTCTTTCTCTTTTACTATGAGTACATCGGGAATGGAAGTGGTAATGAATAGTAATGTGACCGATAGAGTAGTGGTTGGAAAAGAGACCGTTACTACAAAAGCAGGGACTTTTGAATGCATGAAAATTCGCTCTACTACCTCAGTAGATATGAATATGATGGGTAGAAATATCAATACAGGAAATTCCACAGATTATGTTTGGCTAGCACCAGAAGTGGGGATGGTAAAGCAAGAATCGCATTCCAAAAATAAATTGGATTATACTATGACACTTTCTAGATTGGAAAGGTAGGTCAAGAAAAAATGCATGAAATAAGGTATGCTGCGCACAATATTTTGACATAGTATTGAATTAGCTTAAATGAAGTGGGATACCTTATTTTCATTACAATAATCCAATCAGCGTTTTCAATAGGAAATCAAGCTTCACAAAGCAATGGATAGTAGATGGTTTGTATATCCGATTTTTGTCTTACAAGTAAAACTGAGAGTATCTACGAATTCAAAGGAAAACAAACTATTTGCATGTAAAAGATATTCCGCAAATCATGAGGTGTAAAGTAGAATAAAAGCAACTATTTGTTATTAATAACTCAAATATAAAAATCACTCTAAGTGTCAAAATAAAGGGCTTTATGATGTTTTGCGGACAATCAAAAGATAGTAATTAGGATGGAATACATGTAAGTACACTAGACGGTATATATTTTAAAGAGAAAGTGTTTTTTAACTACCTCGTAATTATTTCATTGTTATAGCTAAAAACCTTGTGTCTTATCTCCTCAAAATTATTTTATAAAACTCGATATTTATGAAAGTAAAAGGAGAAATGTCTGAGGAGAAGCCTAGTACTAATCAAGAGTCCAACTTGCACGACGGCAAGTCGACGGCAATAATAGCCTACATTCCTATTTTTGGAATAATTATAGCCTTGGTAAAGAATAAGGAAGAAAAATGTCCTTTCACAAGCTTTCACATCCGACAAGTATTTGGTATCTACTGTACTGGATTTTTGATAATGATGTTAGCGTTTATCCCAAAATTGGGCATGATCATCCATTTTCTTGGGGTGATATTTGTTGTCTTATTATGGGTTTTGGGATTGATAAGTGCCGTTAATGGAGAGATGAAAAAGGTTTTTATTTTGGGAGCATTTTTTCAAAAATGGTTTAAAGAAATAAAATGATTTGGATGGGTACCCCTTAAAATAAATTCTACTATATAGTAAGTAAGATTAAGTTTAGATTTAGTTGCTTACTCAAGAAGCCTCGTTAGTAAAACAACGGGGCTTTGAGATATTGTTCTTTCATGTCGCTTATAGTATGGTATGACGTTCCTACTAGAGTATAGATTTTATCTCTGTGTTTTACCAGGAACTGCAATTCCTTACTAATATATATTCCGAAAAGGCTTGCTGTCCTTCCATTATGTTTTAATTACCGATATTTTAGAGAGTTGCTAGGAAAGGCGTATAAGACAGATACTAATTCCGTTTAGCCTGGTTGGCATAAAAAAAGAGATATAAAAAAAGCGGGGAGTGAATTGTATGAAAAGCAACTGAATTCCCCGCTATATTTTTTTAAAATTCGTTAGAAAATTATTTCTTTTCCAACCATTCTCTAGCGTTTGTAAACGCCTCCAACCATGGAGAAACTTCTTGATCTTTTTGCTCTTCTGGGTAATATGCCCAATTCCATGGGAAAATGCTACGCTCTATATGAGGCATCATCGCTAGGTGTCTTCCAGATTTATCGGCTAGCATGGCAGTCTTAAACTGGCTTCCATTTGGATTGGATGGGTAACTATCGTAAGTATATTTCCCTACAATATTATACCTCGACTCGTCCTTCTCGGGGAATGCAAATTTTCCTTCTCCGTTAGAAATCCAAGCACCAAGAGTGCTTCCCGCTAAACTTCCTAGCATTACAGAATTGTTCTCTGGAATATCAATTGTAGTAAATCGGCTTTCAAATCTTCCGCTATCATTATTAATCATCTTAGGTTTCTCCTCATCCTCTGGATGGAGTAAGCCTAACTCTAAGAATAATTGACAACCATTACAAACGCCTAAAGAAAGGGTGTCTTCTCGTTCAAAGAATTTTTTTAGAGCTTTATTTGCGTTCTTATTGTATTTAAATGTACCTGCCCAACCTTTTGCACTTCCTAAAACATCGCTGTTAGAGAACCCACCTACGGCAGCTAGAAATTGAATGCCTTCTAGATTTTCTCTCCCTTCCATCAAGTCGGTCATATGCACGTCTTTCACGTCAAATCCAGCTTGATAAAGAGCATTCGCCATTTCGCGCTCGCTATTGCTTCCTTTCTCACGGATAATAGCCGCTTTCATTTTTCTATTCTTTGGAAAAGATGGTTTTTTCCCATCAAAATGCGATGGGAAAACAAAGTTGATCGGTTGTTTATCAAAGTTTTCAAAACGTTCTTTTGCTTTATCTACACCGCTTTGTTCGCGATCTAATAGGTAAGAAGTTTCAAACCATTTCTTACGTAACTCACTTACTTTCCAATCTATAGTTTGATCTGCATGCGCTAAGTGGAATTCATTTGCAGTTGCTAGCTTTCCAATCTTTTGGAAGCTAACTCCTGCATCGTTCAACAAGCTTTCTAGTTTCGCATCTTCTTTTGCTTGCACCACCACCGCGATGTTTTCTGCAAATAGAATTTTCATCAGGTCTGTTTCGTCAAGAGAATTAAGATCAAAAGAAGCTCCTATTTTGTTGTCTGCAAAACACATTTCTAGTAGTGTGGTAATCAAACCACCCGAACCAACATCGTGTCCGGCTGCAATTGCACCGTTATCTATCGCTTTTTGAATCGCCGCAAATGCAGTTTTAACATACGCAGCGTCTTTTACGTTTGGCGCTTCACTTCCAATGGCATTTCTAGTTTGCGCAAAGGACGATCCGCCAAGCTTAAAGCTATCTTTGGAGAAGTCTATATAATAAATGCTCTCTGCACTTTGCTTCAGTGTTGGCTCGATTACTTTTCTAATATCCTTACAGTGTGCTGCCGCAGAGATAATCACCGTTCCTGGAGCAGTAACCTCTTTGTCGTCATACTTCTGTGTCATGGACAGCGAGTCTTTCCCAGTAGGAACGTTTACTCCTAAAGCAATTGCAAATTCCGATACTGCTTTTACCGCTTTGTATAATCTTGCATCTTCGCCAGGTGTGTTACATGCCCACATCCAGTTGGCAGATAAGGAAACACTTTTAAGCCCTTCGGATAAAGGAGCCCAAACGATATTGGTTAGAGACTCGGTAATAGCGTTCCTAGAACCAGCTGCTGGATCGATTAATGCTGTTAGCGGAGAGTGTCCTACGCTAGTAGCAATTCCTTCTTTTCCGTTATAATCCAAGGCCATTACCCCACAGTTGTTTAGTGGTAAATGCAATGGACCAGTAGCTTGTTGCTTGGCAACTTTTCCACTCACCGAACGGTCTGTTTTATTAACGATCCAATCCTTGCTGCCTACTGCCTCTAGTTGCAATACTTCTTCTAGGTATTGGCGAATTTGATTTGCTTCGTATACTGGATCTTTATATTGTGTGTTGAGCGTTTTATCTTGCATAATGGTAGTTGGCGAGCTACCGAATAACTCCATCAAAGAAAAATCAACAGGAGTTTCGCCCGTGGAGTAGTCTTTAAAAGAGAAACGCATATCGTCCGTAACCTCTCCTACAACATACATAGGAGCTTGTTCTCTAGCAGCAGTACGGGTTAGTATCTCTAAGTCTTCTTTAGCGATAACCAAGCCCATTCGCTCTTGCGATTCATTTCCAATGATTTCTTTTGCAGATAGTGTTTTGTCGCCTACAGGCAATTTGTCTAAGTATACTTTTCCTCCCGTTTCTTCTACCAGTTCACTCAAGCAGTTGAGATGTCCTCCAGCGCCGTGATCATGTATAGAGATGATTGGGTTGTTTGTTTTTTCTACCATGGCTCGAATGGCATTGGCCACACGCTTTTGCATTTCTGGATTGGAGCGTTGTACGGCATTTAGTTCGATGCCTTCGGAGAATTCTCCTGTATCTGCAGAGGATACTGCGGCACCACCCATACCAATGCGATAGTTGTCGCCACCCATTACTATGATAAGGTCTCCTTTCTTTGGTGTGTTTTTTAGCGCTTGGTCGGCTTTACCGAAGCCGATTCCTCCTGCCATCATAATCACTTTGTCGTACCCAAGATTTCGTCCATCCTCTTCATGTTCAAAGGTTAATACGGAACCAGAAATCATTGGTTGTCCAAATTTATTTCCAAAATCTGCAGCACCATCACTGGCTCTAATCAGAATATCCAATGGCGTTTGGTATAGCCATTTACGTTCGTCCATTCCTTCTTCCCAAGGGCGATCTCCGTTTTTAAGCCTGGAATAAGCCGTCATATAAACTGCTGTTCCAGCCAATGGCAAAGAACCACGACCTCCTGCTAATCTATCGCGAACTTCTCCGCCGCTTCCAGTACCTGCGCCATTGTATGGCTCTACGGTGGTAGGAAAGTTGTGTGTTTCTGCTTTAAGGGAAATAACACTTTTGAATTCAGAGGTTTTATAAAAGTCTGGTTTATCACCGGATTCTGGTGCAAACTGAGTCACTTTAGGTCCTTCCACAAAAGCAACATTGTCTTTATATGCAGATATTACCGTATTCGGATTCTCTGCGGTAGTTTGTTTGATAAGTTGAAAGAGGGAACTTGGCATTTGCTCGCCATCGATTTCAAAAATACCATTGAATATTTTATGTCTACAGTGCTCACTATTTACTTGGCTAAATCCAAAAACCTCACTGTCGGTCAGTTTTCTATCAAGCTTATCCGCCAAAGCATCCAAGTAAGCCACTTCCTCCTCATTCATTGCTAAGCCTTCTTTTTCATTGTAGGCAGCAATGTTGTCTATGTGCTGAATTGCTTCTGGTTTAATATCGACCGTGAATATATCTTGATTTAATTCCGTATATACCACATGAAACATCGGGTCGAAATCGGCGGAGTTTTTATCTCCATGTACTAGCATTTCTATACGCTGCACGCCTTCTATTCCCATGTTTTGGGTGATTTCTACTGCGTTGGTACTCCACGGAGTAATCATGGTAGCACGTGTTCCAAAAAACGTATCGTTTATCTTGGTTTTGTTTAAGTGTTTTTGATTGCCAAAAAGCCATTCTAGCTTTTCGATAGACTCTTGGTCAAGAGTAGTATTGGTATCTACAACGTAGATGAGGGATTGTGTATCGCCAAAAAAATGGATCATCTTTTTTGTGTTTAAGTGAGCGGATTTTTAGTGATGCAAAGGTAGTTAATTTGTAGGATTTCTATTGTGTAAATAGTTGGAAAAATATAATAGTTAACGTGCATTGTATTGCGTGTCTGCTTTTATAGTATCAGAGCAGTCTGTCGCTCTGCTCAAAGGGTAGGTTCCTAAAACCAACAAGTTGGTTTTGGAAGATGAGATCGCTTTTGCTTTGCAAAACCGGATGGATGAGTCTTTTTGCTTCGTAGCCTCTGGCTACTTCGCGGTTAATTGGTTAATCGTTTAACTGTTTAGAAGAATATGCTGCCCTTTCAGGGCGCTTTAATATTTTGTGTAGTCGTTATAAACCCTATGTGACGCTTCGCTTGCATAGGGTTGAGCTATACTGCCCTTTCAGGGCGATAATTAGTTTTAGGCGATAATTAGTTTTAATTAAGCCAGTAGTTTGCGAAGACATTGTTCTTCGAAACATGAGATCCCGAATTCCCGAGCATTCGGGGACACAGCAAGTTCGGGATGATAGGTGGGAGAGAAGCGATTTAGCGCATTTGTGAATATGCGATTTAGCAAAGACACCATTAATTTTCCCCTAGAAAGTCGGGACAGGCAAGTTCACCTGTTCACCATTTATCCCGAGTTCTCGGGACAGGCGATTCACGAATCATGAGTTACGAAAAAGCAAAAACACAGAAAAACAATTTTCTAACCAGTTAAACGATTCTCCGATTAAACGCGTAATATCCAAAGGCTATGCAGCCAACCGTATGTTCGTTTAAAAGAAATTCCATAACATCATAACATCATAACATCATAACTCCATAACTCCATAACGATTCACAACAAACAGATTCCTCGCTAAACTCGGAATGACAGTTAAAAGCAATTATTTTTAACCAATTAAACGATTCACCAATTCACCGCGTAATAGCCAAAAGCTATGGAGCGAACCGTATGTTCGTTTAAAAGAAATCCCATAACTTCATAACTTCATAACGTCATAACGATTCACCAATTAAACGCGGAATAGCCAAAGGCTATGCAGCCAACCGTATGTTCGTTTAAAAGAAATTCCATAACATCATAACTCCATAACTTCATAACTCCATAACTTCATAACGTCATAACAATTCACGATAAACCAAATATCTCACCTAAAATACCAACCAAATTACTTAAATTTGAGTAAGGATTTACCCTCACTCAAACAACATCTTATGAAACAGTTTTACTTAACTTTCTTCGCCGTTTTATTCTTTAGTTCCCTCGGTATTTCACAAGTAATACTAGATGCAGAATTGCGTCCTAGGTTTGAATATCGTCATGGCTATAAAACCTTATTTCCAGATAATACCGATCCTGCGGCTTTTATTTCTCAAAGAACTCGCTTAAATGCATTTTATTCCGATGAAACACTTACATTTTATTTAAGTGCGCAGGATATTCGAGTGTGGGGAGATGTGCCACAGACCAATATATCGGATAAGAATGGGGTTGGGATACATCAAGCTTGGGGAGAGATAAGGTTTATTCCAGAATTCTCTGTCAAACTTGGGAGACAAGCTCTTGTGTACGACGACCATCGAATTATGGGAAGTGTAGACTGGGTGCAACAAGCACGTAGCCACGATTTAGCCCTGTTGAAATTTAAGAAAAACAGTTTCTCTGGACATTTAGGTGTGGCTTTTAATCAAGACGAAGAGGCATTAACTGGAAATACTTTGCATACGAACACCTATAAAGCCATGCAGTACGTATGGTTAAATAAGAAATGGGAAGATATAGGAGCTAGTTTTTTAGTATTGAACAATGGTATGCAGTATATAGATGCCATAAACGAAAGAGATAACGAAATCCGATATAGTCAAACTTTTGGAACACACCTTACTTACCATAAAGATAAATTTGGTCTGATGGCAAATCTTTACTACCAAACAGGAACAGATGTTAACGACAATGACTTAAGTGCTTATTTGCTTGGAGTAGAAGCTGGATATCAACTCAATTCTATTTGGACTCTGCAAGTAGGAGCGGAGCTACAAAGCGGAAATGATTACGGAACACCTAGCGATGGCAAAAACAAAGCCTTTACACCATTATACGGAACCAATCATAAATTCAATGGCCACATGGATTACTTTTATGTAGGGAACCATGGCAATAATGTAGGTTTATTGGATGTTTACATTGGTAGCACTATAAAAACAGGCGATAAAACAGATTTCGGCATTCGAGTACATAACTTTAATGCTGCAGCGGATATGGTAAATAATACTTCCAAACAATTAGGAACAGAAGCAGATTTATCCTTCAACTATAAATTTACTAAGGCTATAAATATCAAAGCTGGCTACTCCCATATGTTTGCCTCAAAAGGAATGGAACAACTAAAAAATAACTTTGATGGGAACACCAACAATTGGGGGTGGATAATGGTAACGCTAAAACCTACTTTATTCTCAAGTGTGGCTCCGTAGCCTTTGGCTACTTCGCGTTTAATC
The DNA here is from genome assembly GCA_035307105.1 of Flavobacteriaceae bacterium. GTDB lineage: Bacteria > Bacteroidota > Bacteroidia > Flavobacteriales > Flavobacteriaceae > JAJYTI01. The sequence continues at coordinate 7,320 of DATGMW010000128.1, read as the reverse complement.
GTTTAACTGTTTAGAAGGTTTAGTCGTTCGCAAGCTCACTTGGTTGGGATTACATTTCCAAACTGCATCGGCTTCCAAGCTTTCTTTACCTCCTTTCGCTAGCGTGAGATTGCATCTCGTGGGTTTTTGGAGTACACTAGAGAGACGCGAGCATCGCGTCTTTACATACATTATTGTTTTTCAAGCAGCTGTGTAGTCTTTCGCTCCGCTCAGGGGGTAGGTTCCTAAAACCAACAAGTTGGCTTTGGAAGATGAGATCGCTTTTGCTTTGCAAAACCGAATGGATGAGTCTTTTTGCTTCGTAGCCTCTGGCTACTTCGCGGTTAATTGGTTAATCGTTTAACTGTTAGAAGAATATGCTGCCCTTTCAGGGCGCTTTAATATTTTGTGTAGTCGTTATAACCCTATGTGACGCTTCGCTTGCATAGGGTTGAGCTATACTGCCCTTTCAGGGCGATAATTAGTTTTAATTAAACCAGTTGTTTGCGAAGACATTATTCTTCGAAACATGAGATCCCGAATCCCCGAGCAGTCGGGACACAGCAAGTTCGGGATGACAGGTGAGAGAGAAACGATTTAGCGCATTTGCGAATATGCGATTTAGCAAAGACACCATTAATTTTCCCCTAGAAAGTCGGGGCAAGCAAGTTCACCTGTTCACCATTTATCCCGAGTTCTCGGGACAGGCGATTCACGATTCATGATTCACGAGTTACGAAAAAGCAAAAACACAGAAAAACAATTTCCTAACCAGTTAAACGATTCTCCGATTAACCGCGTAATAGCCAAAAGCTATGCAGCCACACGAATGTTTGTTTAAAAGAAATCCGATAACGTCATAATATCATAACATCATAACTTCATAATGCCATAACTTCATAACGTCATAACTTCATAACGCCATAACAATTCACAGAAATATAAAACCACGATCTCCTAACCAGTTAAACGATTCTCCGATTAAACGCGTAATATCCAAAGGCTATGCAGCCACACGAATGTTTGTTTAAAAGAAATCCGATAACGTCATAATATCATAACATCATAACTTCATAATGCCATAACTTCATAACTTCATAACTCCATAACTTCATAACGCCATAACAATTCACAGAAATACAAAACCACGATCTCCTAACCAGTTAAACGATTCACCGATTAATCGCGGACTAGCCAAAGGCAAATTTCGTAAAACGTGAGACGTAATGCGAGAGCGAAAAAGCAAATTAGCGGATATTCGAATTAGCGATTTTGCAATAATATCACTCGTTTACTAGTTCACAAGTTTACAGGCTCAGTAGTCCACCATTTATCCCGAGTTCTCGGGACAGGCGATTTACGACTCATCCCGAGTTCTCGGGACAGGCGATTTAATAACCCTCGGCTTCCTATTCCTAAAATAAGCCACTATACTGACTAAGATTACCACTGCAATCATCACATAAATAAACTTCGGAATGGGTACAGGATCTCCTGTTGCGTAGCTGTGTAGTCCGGATAGGTAATAGTTTACGCCGTAGGAGGTCATAATGATGGAACCAAAGGCAAACACACTTACCATGTTTAGGGTATAGCGATTATTGAAGGCAGGTACTAAGCGTAAATGCAATACTATAGAGTAGACTATAATGGAAATTAGTGCCCAAGTTTCTTTTGCATCCCAAGCCCAATAGCGTCCCCAAGATTCGTTTGCCCAAACGCCACCTAGGAAGGTTCCTATGGTTAATACGAACAAACCAATGGTCATGGCAATTTCGTTTATGTAGCTTATTTCTTTGATTCGGGTATCGATAGCTCTTTTGGTATTATCTGTTTTAATAATCATTAAAATCATCACCATAAAACCTAAAATTGCCGATAATGCCAAAGGAGCATAGCTACTTACAATTGTAGCCACGTGCACTTTTAGCCAGAATGAAGACCTTAAAACTGGCATTAGGTTGGTGATTTCTGGATTTAACCAATCTAAGTAGCTGACAAATAATAACGAGCCTGAAAATAAGGTAGCAAGAGGTAAGGCAAAATCCGACTTTCTAAAAGTAAGCAAACCGCAAAGTTGCAAGGTCCAAGCTACAAAAATCATCATTTCGTATCCGTTGGTCCATGGCGGATATCCCGCTATAAACCATCTTAAAAGGATATTACCAGTAAAGACTAGGAAGCTAATTAAGGAGATAATCACCAAACCATTCCAGATTACTTCTATCACTTTATTTTGTGTAAATATTCTAATCAATGCTAGTACCAGCAATAAGAATCCTAGGATAAAGAATGCTATAAACAACCAGAAGTTAAGGTTCATTTGGTTGTACCATAATTCCGCTTCGATTCGTTTATCACTTGGAATAATTTCTTTTCCTAAGGTTCTTTGAAACGTATTTATATACGATAGTTTATCCGTGGCATCTACATAGTTGTCCATTGCCAAATCCTTAAAGTAGGAAGGCATTATAGACTTTGCGAATCGCCCATCTTCTTCTGGAAAATCATTAAAGTGATGCGAATAGCTAAACCAGGTATTGTTTTCATCCAGACTGTTAGGAAACACTCTTAAGTAGTTTCCAGACAAGAGGTTATAAAGAATATTAAAGCCTTCGTCTACCTTTAGAATTTCCTTATCGAATTCGTTCTGCTCGGCAGGTTTTTTACTGTTGGCTTCCTCTACTTTTTCCGATAGTAGATAATTCCCTTCCGGACCGATTAGGTCGTCAAAAGAGATATAGCCTTTTCCAACTATATTAAGCGTTTTAAAAAAATCGCCGCCTTTCTTTGGATCGATGTGTATTACAGGAATTCGTTGCCAAGCTCCAGGGGAGGCGTGCATGGCCAAGAAAGTCTGGTTGGTGTTTAAGCGGAAACTGTTGTTGCCTTCGTTATATCTAAAAGTGGCACTTCCATGTATTTTACGCACGAGTTCTGAGGCTAGGGTGTTGATAGGTTTTATTCTTCCATCTACATCTTGTACTAGAATTCGGCCAAATAAATCAGCATGTTGTTTATCAATTTCTTGACGAGCTAATATGTCTGCGGTCGAAATAGTAATCGCTTCCGCTTGAACCTGCTCATGTTCCTGATGCTCAGGGATAGAGTCTGTTTGTGCTTGTGCTGTGGAAGTTGCTCCTAAGGCTCCCATTAAAAATAAAGCGATGACGGAAGTTCTCTGTTTGAGTTTCTTTAATCTCCTATTGATCAAAGTAAATCTTGTGCTTTTGCCAAAAAGAGTGAAGAACATTCCTATGGTCATCAATAAATAGCCTATATAGGTAACACTTGTACCTAGTACATCGTGATTTACAGCTAGGAGCGTACCTTTTTCATCCGTGTCATAACTCGCTTGGTAAAAACGATAGCCGCCATAATCTAACACATTATTCATGAAAATACGAAATGGAATCTCTTGGTCTCCATCTAGAATGGTGACTTCACTAGCGTAGGATGCTGGACTTTCGGAACCTGGATATCGATCTAATTGAAATTCATTTAAGTGTATTGCAAAAGGCGTTTCTATGGGCATCGCACCATAGGATATACTTACATTCATATCATCTATAGTAACTTCATGCCTAGTAGGCAAGAATCCTTGTCGGTATAGCAACATTACCTCTTCGGTTTTTTCCTTTACCGTTACGTTTAGTATCAGGGCATCGTCTTTTCCAGGGTCATTATCTTTTGGCTTTTCTGCTCCGCTCACCACATTTATTTTCCCATGTTCATGGAAGGATATTGGAACAAACGACAGATCGCCAGTGCGGTAGAGTGTCCGTAGGAGCATTGGTTGTACTGTATCGGTTTTTAGCAACCCTGCTTGTTGGGTGTCCATACCAAAAAAGTCTATTGGTCGGGGAGCGTTTAAATAGAGTTTTCCCTCTTTTTCGGTTAGATTAATAATTCCTTCTTCATCTACATCAAATCCTATTCTGTGTTGATTGGAACCAATTTCTTCCACCTCTCCTTTTTCCAAGAAAATAGTTTCTCTTCCATTATTGGAGGTCACCATCATTTGTATCAGTGCGGTCCCGTTTTCTTCATCGTCTACAACTTCAGGGATAGCATCCGCTACAAAATTCTTGTAGGATATGGTAACAGGGACGTCCTGTAAATCGGTATCGATGGTAAAATCGTTTTTGCTTAAAGGAGAAAATTCTAATTTCTTTTGAATGTGGCGGGTTTTGCTTCCGTCCGAAATATGGGCTTGTAAATAATTTTGATCGGAGATGATGGTACTGGATTTTTCTCCTTCTCTTATTCGCATAATGCCACCATAGGAGTGGTATCGAGTAATTCCGGCACCGATTATAATCAGGATAAAAGATAGGTGGAATAGGAGTACGGCCCATTTTCCTTTTCGCCAAAGATTATATTTAAAGGTGCTGGCCAGGAAGCATAGGGCTAATCCTACCATGACTAACTCAAACCAAAAAGCATCGTAGACTTGAATCCATGCCGTTTCTGTACCAAAGTCATTTTCAATAAAAGTTGCGGTAGCCATGGCTACCGCAAATATTAGTAATAATACTAACGCCAAGACTGGCGAGGAAAAAATTCGATATAATATCTTCATAAATAAGGGGAACCTAAACTAGAATTATTGCTTTAAATCAATTGTTATTTTGTTACGCTTACTTTGTTCGTCCCCATTTTAGCCTCACGCTCACGCGCTTCTTCTAGCCACTTAGGAAGGGTGTTTTCTTTAAAATTTTTCTTTTCAGCTCTAAGCTGCTCCATATCCAATCCAATATACGCCTGGGCTTTGGCTTTGGTAGAAATGTCTGGCATTTCCAAAGGCTCGTATTGACCAAGGCTTGCTAATAGGCGTGCTAGTTTAACACGCGCTTCTTGTGCTTCGTTCAATCCACTTGCAAGCACTCTACCTACTTCTACAGGAGAATGGAAAGAGCCTCCATGAGAAGCAGCGGTGAAATCCCAACGCCATTGTGCGTGACGGATATCCATTAGAATATCGTGCATCTGCTCTTCTGTAGCACCTAATTCCCATGCTTTTCCAGCTTCTATATGCGCCTTAACCAGCATGTCTTCCAATTTTATTCTTGTTCCTAGCGCTTTCTCTTGTCTTTCATATACATTGGTAATCAACTTTGCAGCCTCTTCTCTATGACATACTTGACAGGAGTTAGCAATGTTGTTTAGCGGCGATTGTAAATGGTGGTCGGTAAACTTTTGTCCCCCTTCGCTTTTATATGGCATATGACAATCTGCACACGATACCCCTCGGTCTGCATGTACACCACTCATATATAGTTCGTAATCTGGATGCTGTGCCTTTAACATGGGTGCTCTACTGATTTGGTGCGTCCAATCAGAGAATTCAAAATCGTCATAATATGCCTCCATATTGTCTGCAGACAAGCCATCTGCCCAAGGTAGCGTTACAACAGGCACCCCTTCGGCACCAGGTCTTTTGGTGTCGAAATAATACTCTACGTGACATTGTGCACAAACAAGCGATCGCATTTCCTGATGGCTAGCCTTGTTGATGTCTTTCCCCATAGAGTTAAACGCCTCTACCAATGCAGGTCTGGTGATTCGCAGTTTCATATTGGTAGGATCATGGCAATCCGCACAACCGATAGGGTTTACCACTTCCGATACGTTCTCCGCCCAGGTTCCAGCATAAAACTCCTCTATTCCTTTCTCTGCCATTAAGCGCGGTACATCCGGTCCTTTACAGGTCCAACAAGTAGCTGGCATTGGTCCGTCTTCTTTGCTTTCTGGAGCACCGGTTCGTAAAGAGTTATGTAAATCTTCAATAGCATAATAATGTCCTCTCCCTTGGTTATAATCTTTAGAGAAAGCATATCCTGCCCATAGAATAACAAATCTAGGATCCTCCTCTAGCATATCAACGGTAGCAGAACCTCCTTGAAACGTAGCAAAAGTAGTATCTGCTGTTTTCATATAGGATTGGTATTCCTTGGGATAGTTTTCTCCCCAAATTTCATTTCGTGGTTCGTTTTCTCCAATTTCTACCTTAGGAACAAATTGGTATTTGGCTTCACTCTTTCGATTGATGATGCTAGAAGCTAGCAAGCCCAATAAGAAGACCACCACAATGGTAACGATGAATAGTACTTTATTTTTCATAATCGAGGATTTGTTATTTAGTTTCCATTTCTTTCTCTAGCCACTCCGGAATTACCGCCTTTTCTTGGTCGGTAGGCAATGGTGCAATATTATACTTTATAGAGGACATACCATGAATTCTTCCATGCGGAACTTCTTTATGGCATTCCCAACAGCTTCGGTCGGTTCTATTTGCCTGATGGCTTTCTATCCATCCAGCGTATTTTGTTTCCGTTACCTGATCAACGTGGCAACGAATACAGTTATTTTGTACTACTTCTATAGAGGCTGGTTGCATAAAAATCACATCTGGCTCTGTTCTAGTAGTAAAAACAGAAGCGTGGTACAACCCATCTTTTGCTTTAAAGTAATACGAGTTCACAATGTTGTTGTGCGGTACGTGACAGTCGTTACAAGAAGCCCACTCACGGTGCGAGCTATGGTTCCAACTATTGTACATAGGGGTCATGTTATGACAGTTTACGCAAGCTTGGGGATTGTCCGACAGATAAGAAACCACCTCGGCCTCTTTCATAATGAAAAACCCAAGCCCAAGTACCGCAGCTATTGCAAAAACTGCAAATGTCCGCCAACTGGATCCCTTCTCTGGTAATATTTTATTGAATAACTTCAAGATATTTCGCTATTAGTATATGAATCTACTTAATTATTTTGTAAAAGTATGAAATGCTACCCTATAAAAATCTAATAAATAATCAGTCTAATTAAGGATTGTTCTACGTCAACTAATTGTTTGGTGGCCTTAACCAAATCTAGCATTAAGGTGCTTTCTATGATTTTGAGTAAAGGTAGTTTTAAGGGATACGGAAAGTAGTGACGGATGTCATCTAACTTAACATTGAATTTTATTTCGTGATTAACATTTTGTTTTTTACAATTAAATGTACTTATACTTGTAAGTATGTGATGGACGAAAACTAGGGTTGATGAATCGGTTATATAACCGAAGGCTTATTATATTTTTTAGACTTGCTACAGATTTATTTTTAGAAATCTATTTGATTATACGATGTTAGGTGTACCCTAGATTTGGCTTATGTGACATTATGGAATATTAGCTTTTATCAGATTTCTATATTTTGTCTTTCGGCTTATCATTTATTCGATGAAATTTACCTATGCATGTAACAATGCAATTAACGTTACGATAAAGTCACTCTTTTAAGAATAAAGTCTTGAATTAAGAAATTTTTGTATCTTTAATGTATTGCTTATTAA
>DATGMW010000127.1:0-17737 GCA_035307105.1 Flavobacteriaceae bacterium | reverse complement strand
TCTGCGCGTATTTTCTTGTAATAATCTCCAGAACTTTTAAGAATGCTCTTTATACCCGCTTGTGAAATCACAGGGAAAGTTCTAGCGTATAACAAGAACAATACAAAGAAGAATCCAATTGTTCCGATAAATATACCGATGTCTACAAAAGTAGGCGACATTTGTGTCCATGCCGATGGCATGTAGTCGCGAGTTAATGAGGTTCCAATAATAACGAAACGCTCGAACCACATTCCAATATTTACTACGATAGAAATTATAAAAGAGAACATGATACTTCTACGCAATTTCTTGAACCACATAAACTGTGGAGAGAACACGTTACACACCATCATTATCCAATATGCCCAGGCATAAGGACCAGTAGCACGGTTTAAGAATGCATATTGCTCATATTCTACTCCAGAATACCAAGCGATAAACAACTCCGTAATATAAGCTACACCAACAATAGAACCCGTAATCATAATTACGATATTCATAAGCTCTATATGCTGAATGGTAATATAATCTTCGAAGTTAGAAACTTTACGCATTACAATAAGTAGCGTGTTTACCATCGCAAATCCAGAGAAAACTGCTCCTGCAACGAAATACGGTGGGAAAATAGTGGTATGCCATCCTGGAATTACCGACGTAGCAAAGTCAAAAGATACAATCGTGTGTACCGAAAGTACTAATGGTGTTGCTAGACCAGCTAAAACCAATTCTACCTCTTCAAAACGCTGCCAGTCCTTTACCTTACCGGACCATCCGAAAGATAGGATTCCGTAAATGCGTTTTGAGAATGGTGTTACTGCTCTATCGCGAATCATTGCGAAATCTGGCAACAAACCTGTCCACCAGAATACCAAGGATACGGACAAGTAAGTGGATATTGCGAATACGTCCCAAAGTAGCGGTGAGTTAAAGTTTACCCACAACGAACCGAATTGGTTTGGTATGGGCATTACCCAATATGCTAACCATGGCCTACCCATGTGCACAAGCGGGAACAAACCTGCTTGTACTACGGCAAATATGGTCATCGCCTCTGCCGAGCGGTTAATAGACATTCTCCATTTTTGACGGAAAAGTAAAAGTACGGCAGAAATCAAGGTTCCTGCGTGACCAATACCTACCCACCAAACAAAGTTGGTAATATCCCAAGCCCAGTTTACTGTTCTATTCAATCCCCAAGTACCAATACCAGTACCTATGGTGTATACAATACTGCCAATCCCCCACAAAAAGGCGATTAGAGCAATTGAAAAAGCAATCCACCAAGACTTGCTTGCTTTCCCTTCTATTGGACGGGCAACATCGACCGTCACATCGTGGTAAGTCTTATCTCCTAGTACTAAGGGTTTTCTAATAGGTGCTTCGTAATGCGATGCCATATCTATATATACTATTTCTTACTTAGTTAAACTTCTTTCCTATTTCTTACTTTGGTATGATAGAACACGTTTGGTTTGGTACCAATGTGATCTAGTAAATGATACATTCTATCATCTTCTTTCACTTTAGCTACCTCGCTATTCTCATCATTTACATCACCAAATACCATTGCTCCTGTATTACATGCTGCAGAACAAGCAGTTTGGAACTCTCCATCTTTTATCGCTCTTCCTTCACGCTTCGCATCTAGGATAGTTTTCTGCGTCATTTGAATACACATAGAACACTTCTCCATAACACCTCTAGAACGAACTACAACATCTGGGTTTAGAACCATACGTCCTAAATCATTGTTCATATTGTAATCGAACTCATCGTTTTCAGCATAGCTAAACCAGTTGAAACGCCTTACTTTATACGGACAGTTGTTTGCACAATATCTAGTTCCAACACAACGGTTGTAAGCCATTTGGTTTTGCCCTTGACGACCATGTGAAGTAGCCGCTACCGGACATACCGTCTCACAAGGTGCGTGGTTACAATGCTGACACATTACCGGCTGGAATGCTACCTGCGGATTTGCAGAAGCTATCTCCAATTCAGAATATTTCTTTAATCCAGAAACAGTATCTTTCTTTTCACGATCCCCAGCAAAGGTTTCCTCGCTCGAGTAGTAACGGTCTATACGCAACCAGTGCATATCACGGCTTTTACGTATTTCATCCTTACCTACAACCGCAACGTTATTCTCTGCGTGACACGCTATAACACAAGCGCCACAACCAGTACAAGCGTTAAGGTCTATAGAAAGATTAAAGTGGTGACCAATACTACGATCAAACTCATCCCATAGATCCGCATCTGGAGAACTAACAGGAATCATTTGGTGGTCTAAAGCCACCATAGTAGTTGGATTCCAAACTTCGGAATCCTTGGTATTAAATATCTCCAAGGTAGTTTCATTTATAATATCTCTACCCATCAATGTGTTATGCAATTGGATACATGCAAACTCATGTTCTCCAGAAACCTCTTCTATCGACACCGATTGTATCGAACTAAAGTTCTGATAGAAACCATAGGCGTTTAGACCTGTTTGCATCTCCTCCTGAATAGCATGTGTACTTCCATAACCTAAGGCTAAACCAATGGTTCCTGGCGCTTGACCTGGCTGAATAAGCACTGGCACTTTGTCCAATACTGCATCGCCTACGGTAAGCTTCACATAATTTCCATTTATCGCCCCATTTGCAACCACTCTATTGCGGAAGTCCATATCTTTAGCATCGGCTGCAGACATGGTGACATAGTTATCCCAAGAAGTACGGGTAATAGGGTCTGGCAACTCTTGTAACCAAGGGTTGTTCGCTTGACGCCCATCTCCTAAACCAGTTTTGGTATATAAGTGTAATTCAAAATCACCTGAAACGTTTAAGGTAGTATTGCTTATAGCAACGTCTTTTCGAATTACATTAGATTCATTTTCAATGTTTGAAGCAACATAAACGCCATCATGAAGTGCGTTGTTCCAACTAGAACTATTCAGCACATTGGCATCCCAATAAGATTTGATATAATCGTAGTAAGACTTTGAGTTATCGGTCCACTTCAATAAGCTATCTTGGAATTGTCTGGTATCAAACAAATGCCCAATAGTTGGCTGTATTAAGCTATAATGTCCTTTCTTCATCTCCAAATCACCCCAAGACTCTAAGTAATGTGGTGTAGCAGCTACAAGCTTAGCCGCAGATGCAGTAGCATCAGGCTTCATAGCGAAAGCTAAGGTAAAGGGCAATGCCCCATATGCCTCAGCAAATTGCTCGGATCTAGGGAAAGAATATAATGGATCTACACCTACGGTAATAAGCCCCTTAACACTCCCTGAAATAACATCATTTATAAGTTTCGATACTTCCGCAGAACTACCCATACGAGTAAACTTAGGACGATCTGTATCCATTGCTTTACTCGCAACAGACATATTGTATTCTAAAACTAGTTTTTGTGATTCGAAGTCTGGCAATCCTGTTACTAGCAATCCTTTGCTTCCAGCATTTGCAAGCTGTTTTTTAGCATTCTGCACCGCTTGAGCCACATCTTCTGGCAAACCAGAAGTAGAGCCATTACCGGTTAAGGCTTGAATAACTTGTTTTTGTTGCGCAGCGTTTGTTAGCACACGTCTATCGGCATTCGCACCTGTGAGTGACATGTTCGCCTCGAAGTGTACGTGACGGGACATTTTACCTTCGGTAGGAATACGACCTTTTGCATAGCCAGTATCAAATCCTCCACCTTGCCAATCACCTAAGAAGTCTGCATTAACAGAAACAATCACCTCTGCTTTGCTAAAATCATAATCTGGTAGGGCACGGTAGTCGAATTTACTTTGGAAAGCATCTAATGCTTCCGAAGAAGAAACCGAATCATATACTACATGTCGAACATTGGGATATTTCTCACGGAAATCCTCTATAAGCTTGGAGGTACTTGGACTAGCGAAAGTTTGTGTTAACAACACTACATCTTGCCCTTCTAACTCTCGAAGTTTAGAAACAACGGCATCGTCTAATTGCGACCAAGTAACATACTCTCCGTCGATCATAGGCCCCATTGTTCTATTGCTGTCGTATAAAGACAAAACTGAAGCCTGCACCCTTGCATTAACACTAGTGTTTACTTTAGCAAGCGTATTGCGCTCCACTTTAATTGGTCTTCCCTCTCTGGTCTTTATCAATACATTTGCGAAATCATATCCATCCGCAATCGCAGTAGCGTAATAGTTTGCTACTCCAGGAGTGATTTCTTCTGGTTTAATAACATACGGAACAGATTTAACAACCGGCCCCTCACAAGCAGCAAGTGATGCTGCTGCGGTAGAAAACCCAACAAACTTTAAGAAGTCTCTTCTAGAGGCAGAAGAACCCTCTAATGTATCTTTATCCCCAAGAAACTCATCCGTAGGAATCTCCTCGGTAAACTCATTCTGTTGTAGTGCTTTAATTATAGAGCTATCTTCATTTAGCTCCTCCACACCTCTCCAGTATTTCTTGTTTGATGCCATATTATGATTAATATTAATCTTTTATAATTTAATTATTAGCAACACTAATTAATAGTGACACTTACCACATTCCAATCCACCCATTTGCGCTACCGTCAATCTCTCTACACCATACTTCTTTGATAACTCTTCGTGGATTTTCTCGTAATACTCATTGCCTTCCATAGCAACGTTAGTTGTTCTATGACACTCTATACACCACCCCATAGTAAGCGGTGAGTGCTGTGTCAATATCTCCATCTCTTCCACTGGACCGTGACACTGCTGACAATCTAAACCACCTGCACTTACGTGCTGTGCATGGTTAAAGTAAGCAAAGTCTGGCAGGTTGTGTACACGAACCCACTTAACTGGCTTTTCCTCGCCTGTATAAGCTTGCTCTTCTGGACTCCAACCTATGGCGTCGTATAGTTTTTGAATTTCATTATCGTAGAACTCTTTTGTATACCCATTTGCAATATCCACTTCGCCATTGTACTCATCAATATTCATGTGACAGTTCATACATACGTTAAGCGATGGAATTCCTGAGGTTTTACTCGATCTAGCAGAACTATGACAGAACTGACAATCTATTTGGTTGTCGCCTGCGTGAATTTTGTGTGAAAAATGAATCGGCTGCACCGGCTGGTATCCTTGATCAACCCCTATCTGCATTAAATATCCATAGGCAAAGTACATTCCTCCAAAGAAAAGAACAATTGCAAAAACAATCATCAAAAACTGATTTTCTGCAAATGCTTTCCAAATAGCTTTTGGTTTAGCGGGACCCTCATGTAGAGGCACGTCATTCTCTTTAGCAAAACGAACCAAGGTTTTGTTTACCGCATACAGCATAACAACCAACATCAGGAACAACACTGCCAATACAACCAGGATAACATTACTGCTAATCCCAGAGTCCTCTGCAGAAGCACCTGCCAATCCTTCGGCTACAGGAGAAACAACCTCTTTCTTAGGCTGATCTACATAAGCTAATATATTATCGATATCCTCATCTGAAAGTCCAGGAAACGGAGTCATAACAGCTCCATTCCACTCTTGGAACAAATCATTAGCCAATTTATCACCACTACGAATTAACTCTTGGCTATTACGAATCCACTTATACAACCACTCTCTCTCGAACTTCTGACCTGCACCACGCATAGCAGGGCCAATACCTCTACTATCCATTTTATGACAAGCCGCACAGTTCGACTTAAACAATGCCTCTCCCGCAGCAATCGCCGCAGAGTCATCCGACTCTTGCACAACTTCCTCTTGTGCCTGTACAGATTCATCTTGCTCCTCCTGCGCTTGCATAGGAGAAACTAGCGCCATGAAAATCATGAGAGCTAAAAAAGAAAAACGAGTGGAAAAACTACAGTAATCTACCTTTTTCATACTTGTATTTAAATTTTTGTCAAAAAGTATAGCATTTCTTTAACAAATATCTCTAAGCTTAAATCGTTATAACTAGCATAGCTATATATGTTGCTATTATTTCCTGACAAAAGTAAGGTTTTATGTCCACTTAAAGAATTGAAATAATGCGCGAATCCTAATTTATATCAGTTCTAAATAAGTTCTTAAAATTTTTATTGCGTTTATTTATGTACTTTTATCCTTATAAAATTCAATTTATGAAAAGAATCTTAATGTCCGTCACAACTGTAATTGCCACAGTATTAATCGGATCGACAAATATTTATGCACAAGACAACCCAGTGATTGTTCAAGACAGCAAGCTACAAACACTAGTGCAACTCAAAGGAGAATTGGAAAAAGAAAACAAACTTTCTAACGGATATACCGTCCAATTACATAATGGAAACCTAGAAAGAGCACAAGCAAGGAAAAAAGAATACGATAAATCGGATTCTAGCTGGCCTGCATCCATCCATTATGAAACGCCAAACTATAAATTGTGGGTAGGAAATTTTGACACACGCTTGGAGGCTGATCGTGCTTTATTGCAGCTAAAAGATAAATTCCCTTCTGCTTTTATATTAAAGCCTGATAGGAGATAATTTATCGTTGCGTAATAGATATAAAAAATCGGGGGTTAGTTTAAAACTAACCCCCGATTTTTTTATTTGATATGGTATTCCGTTTACAGTTTCTTTTTAACCGATACCTCTTGGAAAGCCTCTATAATATCTTCCTCTTTAATATCGTTGTAATTTTTTATCTGCAACCCACATTCGTATCCTTTGCTAACTTCGCGAACGTCATCTTTAAATCGCTTTAAGGACGACAACTCACCAGTGTAGATAACTACTCCTTCACGTATTAAACGAACATTGGAGTTTCTGAACACTTTACCATTGGTAACAACACAACCTGCAACGGTTCCTAGTTTTGAAATCTTAAATGTTTCACGGACTTCTGCAGAACCTGTTATCTCTTCGCGTATTTCTGGCGACAACATACCTTCCATTGCATCTTTTACGTCGTTTATAGCGTCATAGATAATAGCATATGTACGGATATCGATTTCTTCTCTATCTGCTATTTGTCTAGCATTGCCCATCGGCCTTACGTTAAACCCGATTATAATCGCATCGGATGCTGTAGCAAGCAACACGTCGTTCTCGGTTATAGCTCCTACTCCTTTGTGGATGATATTTACTTGAATCTCCTCTGTAGATAGGTTCTGGAAGGAATCCGTTAAAGCTTCTACCGAACCGTCCACGTCTCCTTTAAGGATAATGTTAAGCTCCTTGAAGTCTCCTAAGGCAATTCGTCGACCAATTTCGTCTAATGTGATATGACGTTGTGTTCTAACAGCCTGCTCTCTTTGTAGTTGCATACGTCTAGCAGCAATATCTCTTGCTTCTCTTTCGTCTTCTGCTACATTGAATTTATCCCCAGCTTGTGGTGCTCCATCCAGTCCTAGAACGGATACTGGTGTAGAAGGTCCAGCTTCTTTTACCGGTTTTCCTCTCTCATCGGTCATAGCTCGAACTTTACCACTGTGCTGTCCGGCTAATACATAGTCGCCAACGCGCAATGTACCTGATTGAACAAGTACCGTGGAAACATATCCTCTACCCTTATCTAAGAATGCCTCTACTACTGTACCACTAGCTAGTCTATCTGGGTTAGCTTTTAACTCCAGCATTTCTGCTTCGAGCAATACTTTTTCCAAAAGCTCTTCTATGCCTTGCCCTGTTTTAGCAGAAATTTCTTGAGATTGGATAGATCCACCCCAGTCTTCTACCAACAAGTCCATAGCAGCAAGCTTTTGCTTTATGTTTTCTGGATTTGCCGTTGGCTTATCCACCTTGTTTATTGCAAATACAATTGGAACTCCAGCAGCTTGTGAGTGACTGATAGCCTCTTTAGTAGTCGGCATCACGTCGTCGTCTGCAGCAATTACAATAATCGCCAAGTCTGTGACTTGTGCACCACGGGCTCGCATTGCTGTAAATGCCTCGTGTCCTGGTGTATCAAGGAAAGCGATTTTCTTTCCGTTTTTCAATTTTACGCCGTAAGCACCAATATGCTGTGTGATTCCTCCGGACTCTCCAGCGATAACGTTTTCTTTACGAATAAAGTCAAGTAAAGATGTTTTACCGTGGTCTACGTGACCCATCACTGTAATAATAGGGGCTCTTGGCTTTAAGTCTTCAGGAGAATCTTCTGCTTGGTCTTCCACCGACTCTTTTATATCGGCTGTAACAAACTCCACACTATAGCCAAACTCATCTGCAACAATTGTCAGGGTTTCGGCATCTAGTCTTTGGTTCATAGTAACCATTAGTCCAAGGGACATACAAGCTGAAATAACCTTGGTTACTGGAACATCCATCATTGTAGCCACTTCGCTTACCGTAACAAACTCGGTTACCTTTAGCTCCTTAGTTGTTGCTTCTAGTTCTAGCTGCTCTTGCTCTCTTTGACGGTGTGTATCTCGCTTTTCACGTCTGTGTCTTGCTGCACCACGTCCTTTTCTAGATCTACCTTCTAATTTCGCTAATGTATCTCTTACTTGCTTTTGCACTTCTTCTGCACTCGGCTCTTCCTTAGGGGCAGCTTTACCTCTTCGTTGTGCAGCAGCTCCTGTACCACGTCTGCGCTGTCCTGATCCTGCTGCAGCAGTTCCTGGCTTTCTCGCCGAGGTTCCTGGTTTAGCAATACGACGACGTCGCCTACCTTTTGGGGCAGAGGCATCTGTCTTTTTAACCGACTTTTTCTTTTCTGGACGCTTGAATTGATCTAAGTCAATGGTTTTTCCAGTAAAGTTCAGTCCGCCTAATTTTTTATATTTTGTTTCTACAATCTGCACTTCTTGTCCAGACTCATCCACTCCAGTTACCGTTTTAGGTCCAGAATGTTTCTTCTTTTCCTTTGCTTCGGCTTCTTTCTTTGGAGCGTCTTCTTTTTTAGCCTCTGCTTTTGGCGCTTCCGTTTTCTTTGGAGCTTGCTTATCCGAAGCTTTTACATCAGGCGTTTTTGGCTTTTCCTTTTTGGCTTCACTTTCGGTCTTAAGTGGCTTCTTAGATTCTTTAGGCTCTTCTTTTTTAGCTGCCTTCTTTTCCTCTACTTTCTTTTCCTTTACCTTATCTTTCTTTGGCTCTGCCGCCACAGTTTCCGCAGGTTTAGAAGTTTCGGGTTTTTTAGTGGGATCTGGTGCATCTAAATCAATCTTTCCAACTTTCTTGAGACCTTCCAACTCTCCTCTGGCCTTCACTACTTTCGTGGCTTCTCGTTTTTTTCGCTGATCTTCCAATTCCTTTTCACGAGCCATACGTAATGCTTCTTGCTCTTTACGCTTCTCTTCTCCCACTTCTTTCGACTCTACCTTCTTGCTCTTGTCCGTTTGAAATGCATCAAAGAGAACTTCATACTCCTCCTTGGATATCCTTGTAGTAGGACGTGCCTCAACCTCGTAACCTTCTGATTTAAGGTGCTCTACTGCTCTATCCAAAGAGATGTTAAACTCTCTTAAAACTCTATTAAGCCTCATTTTTTTACTTCCAGCCATATACTGCTTCTCCTGTTATTCTCTTTTTCTTTATAAATAAGATATGCAAAAATAGTCAAACTATTAGACTACTCTTCAAATTCTTTCTTTAATATGCTTATTACTTCTGCAATGGTTTCTTCTTCCAAATCGGTAAGCGATACCAGCACGTCTAAATCTTTCTCTAAAATACTTTTTGCAGTATCCAATCCTACGTTAACAAACTCTTGGATAACCCAATCCTCCAACACATCGGAGAACTCCTTCAACTCCACATCTTCTTCGGCTCCCTCTCGAAGGACATCTATTTCATATCCAGTGAGATATCCAGCCAAACGGATGTTATGTCCACCTCTTCCTATCGCCTTAGAAACCTCTTCTGGCTTAAGGATAACCTCTGCACGCTTGGTCTCTTCATTGATAGTTACGTTAATTACTTTTGCAGGACTCAAAGCACGGGTTATGTATAGTTCTGTATTCGATGTGTAATTAATCACATCTATATTCTCATTCCCTAATTCACGAACAATTCCATGAATACGCGATCCACGAACACCTACACAAGCTCCTACAGGGTCTATTCTATCGTCGTAAGACTCTACAGCCACTTTGGCTTTTTCACCTGGGATACGCACTACATTTTTTATGGTAATTAAGCCATCAAAAACTTCTGGAACTTCTTGTTCAAAAAGTCTTTCTAGGAACTTTGGATGGGTTCTCGACATAATTATTGCCGGCTTATTCCCTTTTAGTTCCACGCTTTCTATGATACCTCGAACACTATCTCCTACCCTAAAGAAATCGGACGGAACCTGCCTATCTTTTGGCAAAATAAGCTCGTTTCCATCATCATCCAGCAAAATTACTACTCTGCTACGTGCATGGTGCACTTCTGCCGTTATAAGTTCTCCCTCTAAGTCCTTAAAGTGTTTATATAAATTAGTACTATCGTGTTCTTGGATTTTAGCAACTAAATTCTGACGCAATGCCAAAATCGCTCGCCTTCCTAAGTCGGATAGTTTTACTTCTTCCGACACGTCCTCATCTACCTCAAAGTCAGGCTCAATTTTACGTGCTTCGGAAAGGGAAATCTCCTGATTAGGATCTTCCACCGCTCCATCTTCTACCACCACTCTATTTCTCCAGATCTCTAAATCTCCTTTATCTGGGTTGATAATGATGTCAAAATTGTCATCGCTACCAAACTTTCTTTTTAAAGCACTTCTAAAAACATCTTCTAGGATAGCCATTAGGGTTACCCTGTCTATGGATTTGTTGTCTTTAAAATCTGAAAAAGAGTCGATTAACGCTATGTTCTCCATGTACTGCCTTAGTTAAATATTATCACCGCTTTGGCTTCTTTAATGTTTGTATACTCTATTACCGCTTCTTTCTCTACGGTATGCTTTCCTTTACCTATCGGTTTTGGCTCTCGCGCTTTCCACTTCAAAGTAATTCCTTCCTCGGTCGCTGCCTCAAGTGTAGCTTCAATTTTCTGCCCATCTAGGGTTTGAACTTTCAACTTCCTGCCAATATTTTTTGTGTATTGCCTAGGCATTAGAATTGGCTCTGTAGCTCCCGCTGTTGCGACTTCTATAGAAAAATCGTGTTCTTCTCTATCTATATTGTGTTCTATTGCACGACTTACATCCACGCAATCTTGCAAATTCACCCCATGATCTCCATCAATAACAATATTGATTTGGTTTGTTGGACTGATTTTTAAATCGATCAAAAAAAGGGAAGGTCTTTCCTCCAACGCTTCATTAAGCAACTTCTCTACTTTTTCTCGTATCATCCTACGGACTTTAATATTAGTACCAAAAAAAGAGAGGGACATTAGCCGCCCCTCCTCCCTGATATATTTTGTCAAAATAATCTGTTGCAAACATACTACTATTTTTCTAATTTAAAAACAAGGGCTTGCTTAAAATTACATAGACCGACTGTTTTAACGATATTTTACGCAAAGAAGCTCCTTATTATTGTGTTCTTTTAAAGATTTTGGATACTTATAACAGACTATAAGGAGGCAATATAGAACGGGTTTAAATACTAGAGCACAAAGCCTCTTAAAAATATCTTTGTCGAAAAACAGAACCCAAGGCTCCTATTTTTTGTATTTTTATAGCAATAAAACAATGTAATAAAAAACATCTTACAACGAATATGACAAAGCGAATTTTAATCCCTACAGACTTCTCTTCTCAAGCAAAAGCAGCACTTATGTCTGCTATGAAAATGGCAGAAAAAATGGAAGCAGAGTTATTTGTTCTACATTCCGTGGACATTCACGATAGATTTATTCCGCGTTCTAGCCCCGAAAGCACAGAATCGCGCGAAGCGATTTTAATAAAAAGGCTAGAAAAGCAAATGGAAGAGCACTTAAGGTCGGAAGGCTTGGAAGATCTAAAACCTACTACTATTATAGGTATTAACTCTATTCTTGAGGATGTGATGGAAGCTTGTAAAACACACAAGATAGACTTTATCGTTATGGGATCTAGTGGCACTGGTTTCTTGGAAGGTCTATTTATAGGTAGCAATACCGAACGCGTAGTGCGGCATTCAAAAGTTCCTGTAGTTGTAATAAAGGACAAACCTATTGAATTTGAAAAAGGGAGTAGTTTCGTCTTTGCCTCTAGCTTAAGGAGCAAAGATAAGTCTGCTTTGGAAAAAGCTAAAGCGGTAGCGGCGTCGCTGCATACCAAACTAGAGTTGCTTTACATAAACACCGAGACAAATCATAAGGACACTAAAGATATCTTTGGTTTATTCACTTCTTTCCTTACAGAGGAAGAACGAGCAGACATTAAAGTTATCGTTCATGAGGATAGTACCATAGAAAAAGGAATCTTGAACTACATGAATAAAAGAAATGACGTGATATATGGTATTGGGACTAATGGCAGAAAAGGATTAGCGAGATTCTTTAATGATAGTATTGCCGAAAACCTCGTTAATGCTGCCCCTAACTCTATTATTTGCTTTAAAATTGATTAAACGCTATACTCATAGCGTTTTAAAGAACTCCCTGAACTAATTAAGATTCAGGGAATTATTGTTTACAATTCTTACACAATAAAAATAGTATTCCGTTACTCTTCATTTAAATATCTTTTTTCATTCTGAATTTCCTCTTCTCTTAATTTTACGACTAGCGCTATAGCTTCGCTAACTGCATCACTGCTTAACACTATCAACGATCCACTTACCGCATTATCTATAGCATACTTTATCGCATCCAACTCTGAAGAAACTACCGTTATTTTCATATTTTCTTTATGCATCTTTACTCCGTCTAGAAGCATCTGATTTAGTTCCTCTTTTGTTTTGCCGCGAAGGTCTTTATCATGCCTTATTATGATTTCATCATACATTTGCGCTGCGATACTTCCTATTTCCTGATTATCCGACTCTCGTCTATCCCCTATTCCTGCAATAATGCCAACCTTGGGCGTTGCATCAAAAGTCTCTATAAATTGCTTTAGTGCAAGCATGCCCGCTGGATTGTGTGCATAATCTAATAAAAAAGTGAAGTTTTTAAAGTTAAAAATATTTAGTCTCCCAGGTGTTAGGCTGAACGAAGGAATAAAAGTCTTTAAAGCAATCTTAATATTGGGTATATTTATGCCTTGTATAAAACCAACTAAGATAGCAGGCAGAATATTGTTTATCATAAATCTAGCATTTCCTCCATGAGTAAGTGGAATATTTGAAGCTTTTGCTACTCGCATTTTTAAGTGCCCTCTACAAAGAGTAACATACCCATTTTCATAAACTGCCGTTATTCCACCTTTCGCTTGAAGTTTTTTTATACGAGTATTATTCTCATCCATGGAGAATAATGCTAGATTACAACTTATATTTCGTCGCATATCATATACCAAATCATCTTCTGCGTTTAAAATAGCAAACCCAGATGGCATCACTGTCTCAGGAATAACACTTTTTACCCTAGCGAGTTGTTCTATCGTGTGAATACCGTTGAGTCCGAGATGGTCTGCAGAAAGGTTGGTTACAATTCCAATATCACATTTCTTAAAACCTAGCCCAGCTCGTAACAATCCACCTCGCGCACACTCCAACACTGCAAAATCAACTGTACGATCTTTTAAAACAAACGTGGTGCTTTCAGGTCCAGTACAGTCCCCAGTAACCAAGCGACGATTATGAATATATACTCCGTCACTAGTTGTATAACCAACACACTTTCCGTTAAGTTTTGCAATATGTGCTATAAGTCTAGTAGTCGTTGTTTTTCCATTAGTTCCTGTAATAGCAACTATTGGAATTCTTCCTGTTGCTCCATGTGGAAATAGTTTATCAATAAC
Organism: Flavobacteriaceae bacterium; assembly: GCA_035307105.1. Taxonomy (GTDB): domain Bacteria; phylum Bacteroidota; class Bacteroidia; order Flavobacteriales; family Flavobacteriaceae; genus JAJYTI01. The sequence continues at coordinate 4,011 of DATGMW010000127.1, read as the reverse complement.
TGGCGATGCTACATTTCTAGCCATTCCTTTAGTTGGTGCTAAATGCATTCTAAATCCAGGTCCTGCATTGACTTCAATTACTACTCCTTCTGTTTCTTCAAGTGGCTTCGAAATATCGGCAGTTATTAAATCTATACCACATATATCCAGGTCAATAATCCTTGATACTCGCATTGCCATCGACATTATCTCTGGATGTACCATATCTGTAACATCTTCCGAAGTACCACCAGTAGAGAGGTTTGCGGTATTTTTCAAAACTAGAATCTCATCGTTTGGAAGGACACTCTTTAGCGTGTATCCTCTTTTTTTTAAAAGCTTTTTGGTCAAACCATCTACCTTAATTAAGGTAAGGACGTTTTCGTGCCCATAACCTCTTCTAGGATCTTTGTTTACGGTATCTATAAGTTGTTGTATCGTTAACACTCCATTTCCTATAATATAGGCCGGAGTACGCTTGGCAGCGGCTACAAACTTATTATCAATCACCAATAAACGATAATCATCGCCTACTATATATTTTTCTACAATAATATTCTCTGAAATTGTCGATGCTAAATGAAAAGCAACAACTGCATTAGCATAGTTTTGAATATTTACGGTAACTCCACGCCCGTGATTTCCATCTATCGGTTTTATTACAAGTGGAAATCCGAGTCTTCTACAAGCTTCTGCTAATTCATCAAGCTCTGAAATATTCTCTCCAGGTGGCACTCGTATTCCTGCTTGCGATAAAAGTTCCTTTGTGTTTGTTTTATCGGATGCCAACTCTACTCCTATATTACTAGTCTCACTAGTAACTGTTGCTTGAATGCGTTTGATATTTACTCCTTGGCCCAATTGACAAAGCGAATACTTATTGAGTCTTATCCATGGGATACCTCGTGACTCTGCTTCTTCAATTATTGAACTTGTGCTCGGTCCCAAACGTTCTCTTCGGCGAATTTCTCGCATGGTGTGAATATCATCTTCCAAAGGGTAGGGTGCTCCTTTAATCAAAGCTTCGCAGATAGCCACGGCACTTTCGGCAGCAAAACGTCCGACATCCTCTTCCATATAGGAAAAAACTACATGATATACCCCTTTCTCACCATAACTTCTTGTGCGACCAAATCCCACCTCCATTCCAGCTAAGGTTTGAATTTCTAGTGCAATATGCTCTATCACATGACCCATCCAAGTTCCTTTCTCTACGCGTTGAAAAAAACCCCCAATAACACCCTCCGAACAACGATGTTCATACATTCCTGGAAACATCGCTTTTAATCGTTCATAAAACCCTGCCACTTTATTGGTTGGCAAACCCTCCATTTCTAACAAATCCAACACCATAACTATTAATTTATGTCGGCGGATAGACCAATAATTCGGACCACGTATGATATAGATATGTCGTATTTTCATTAAACTTATTTTTATTTAAAGTCACCTAGTTTTTTTGCAGTAATTTATCTAAATATATATATTATTAAATTATTTCACTTACATTTCATATTCCATTAAAACGACAAATCATGAACAATTCTGAAATCAAAGGCATTCTCATTCCTATTGGCGGGAATGTGGATATAGGCACTAGAGATGGAAAAGAAGATGAGTATAAATTGGACTTTGTAAGCGGAGGAATACTTTCGCACGTAGTGCAACAAGCTGGAGGGTTACAAGCGAAAATTGTAGTAATTCCAGCGGCATCAAGTATTCCTGAAATTATTGCCCAAAATTATATGAATGCGTTTAAAAGCTTAGGGTGCAGTAACATATGCACGCTACACATTTTTGATCGAAACGACTCCGAAAAGCCTGAAGCACTTGAATTGATCAAAAAGGCCGACGGCATTCTACTTACTGGAGGCAACCAATCTAAAATAGTGAGCAAAATGCTAGACACTTCTCTACATCGTATCATGAGGGAGAAATATAGAAAGGAGCCCTTTGTTATTGCAGGAACGAGTGCAGGCGCCATGTGCATGTCGCACGAAATGATAGTTGGTGGGAATATTACTGAATCTTTCCGAAAAGGAACCGTCTATATGGGAACAGGAATGGGGTTTATTACGGAGCTTATTATCGATTCTCACTTTATAAGTCGCGGACGTTTTAGTAGACTTGCAGAGGCGGTTGCTAAATTCTCTAATTTAGTGGGAGTAGGATTGGCAGAAGATACCGGATTAATCATTCGCCATAAAAAAGAGATTCAAGTGATAGGGTCTGGGATGGCGGTTGTTTTAGATGCACGAAAGTCTAATCACAATTGCCAAAGTGTTCTACATCGGGGAACTCCAATGACTGTTATGAATATGCACACGCATATATTATCGAATGGAGACCTTTTTGAAATAAGCACCACAAAAGATCATGACTTTGTTAATTAACAAGAACTTTGTCTAGTCTATTTATAAATCAAAACCTCCTTTTTGCCTTCCGAATCGCGACAGGCACGGTACATGCCTTCCGTGTTAAAAGGCATGGCTATATCTCCTTTGGCATTTACTGCTATAAGACCACCATCACCACCTATTCTTAATACGCGTTTATAAATTACTTCATCGGCAGCTTGTGCAAGTGTATAACCCTTATGTTCAACTAAGCAAGATACGTCGTAGGCCACTACCCCACGAATAAAATACTCGCCGCTTCCTGTACACGATACTGCACAAGTTTCATTGTTAGCATAATTCCCAGCTCCGATCATCGGGCTATCCCCTATACGGCCCATTCGTTTATTAGTCATGCCACCAGTGCTAGTTGCAGCAGCAACATTTCCATACTTATCGCAAGCTACGGCACCTACGGTCCCAAATTTTGAATCTTTAGAAGCCGAGTGGTCTAACTTAAAACTATCGGTATCTTTTATGGCTAGCCATTGGTTGTGACGGAGTTTATCAAAAAAATAGGAGTCGGGCTCAAGTGTATAGCCATTTAATTCTGCAAACCTCATCGCACCTTCGCCAGCCAGAAGAACATGATCGCTTTTTTCCATTACATCACGAGCCAAACCAATCGGGTTCTTAATACCTGTTACCAAAGACACCGCTCCGGCACTCCGAGTTTTTCCTTCCATAATGGAGGCATCCATTTCGTGGGTTTCATCGGAGGTAAACACACTTCCTTTTCCTGCATTGAACAGCGGCGAATCTTCCAACAACTTCACCGCGATTTCTACCGCATCTACCGCCGATTTACCATTGACTAATGCATCGTAACCAGCATTGAGTGCTTTTTCGAGTGCAGCCTTATAATCCGATTCCATCTCTGGAGTCATCATTCCTTTTACGAGGGTGCCCGCACCTCCGTGAATCGCTATGGAGAATTTCATTTTTAAGAATTTAAAGTTTTAGTGCTTATAAAGATAGCTAATAGACCGAAGGTGGAACGCTTACTCACTACAGAATAAACTATTTTAGACAAGATAATTTTGGTTTAAAAATGGATAGATTTATAGTCTAGCAATATTTAAAATCAAAAAACCCAATCACAAAAAAGATTTGCGAAAGGGTTTTTCATTAGGGATAGAACAAACATAGTTAAATTAACATATATAACAAGGTGTTTTCTCAAAACAATCCTCTTGTTCTTAAATACATGCACTATCCTTACTTCCAGCGACCACTTTAGGACATTATTACAACCACTACATGCTAGAATGCAATTAAGGAATATTAAACAGCTAAAAGAATTAGCAATATTTATCCATTAACGCAGAATACATAGCTATAAAGAATTAATAGATAGAGCCCATGTAGTTCTACATGGTACAGTGTCAACAAATAGGTGCTGGCAATGGAAATCCTATTTGCTTTTAGTAGCATTTAGATAGAGGTGAATTGGAACAAGTTCTTGACTACTTTGCACTATGTTTATACTTTTCACTTCACTTCAGTAACGGATGCAGAATAGGTACTCCCAACAATCTTTTGCATGATTATGGTGTACGATTACCTAATCATTATCACAAATGAGATGCTCGTAATTAGCTATTAGTTTATTACGACCTTGAGTTTCATTATGTTT
>DATGMW010000126.1:0-6953 GCA_035307105.1 Flavobacteriaceae bacterium | reverse complement strand
GTGCGCCTGTAGAAAAAGAGGAAGTGCAAATTCTGGAAGATATTTACGAGAAGGTTAAGCCTTTTCTGCGTCCCGAAGGAATTGCAGTTATAGAGTCTCAAGGGACTTCTGTAGTGAGTGATTGGGGCGAAATAGAAACGCCGCTTATCAATGGACGCGATTGTGCGTATGTTACTTTTACCGATACGGGTATTGCTAGCTGTGGGATAGAAGATGCTTATAACGCAGGGGTTATAGACTTTAAAAAGCCTATTTCTTGTCATTTATACCCAGCGAGGATTAAAGAATATTCTTCTTTTTCTTCGGTAAACTATCATAAATGGGATGTTTGCGATCCGGCTTGTACATTAGGAGCATCGCTTCAGGTGCCGGTATATAAGTTTCTTAAAGAAGCATTGGTCCGAAAATATGGCGAAGCTTGGTATGCAGAGTTAGAGAAAGTAGCTGCAGAGCATAAATAGAATTATATAACTTATATAAAAAAGCTAGGGCGTTACAAATTTGTAACGCCCGAGCTTTTTCTTGTTAAGAAGTGTTTTTTAAGGCTTCTTTCTATAACTGGTATGATACTCTTCTAGCAAGCTGATATACGCTTTTACAAGATCTTTAGATTCTAGCAAGATACTGAAATACAAAGTGGTATTTCTTGGACTAGATTCCTCTTTTCGAGTTCGTGAAATCTGCTTGGCAATCTTTTCAGAGATCTTATTTAATAGGGCTGTTTCTTGTTCCAGTATCCTATCGATTTTATCGAATTCCCGTGCAGTGAATATCAGATGAATCTCGTCTAGCATCGTTTTAACTGCTTGGTTTATTTCCTGTAGATCCTTTATTTGATTGAATCGCAGTGCTTTGTGATTGTTGTTTACATACTTATAGCTGTCTCTTGCAATATTGTTTAGCGAGTTAGCAATGTCTGTAAGGCAACCTAGGATAATGATATAGAAGTTGCTTCCACGGACACTGGTTTCGTCCAGATTCTTAATAAAGTAGAAAATGTTATCCCGAAGCTCATCTACCTCTCCGTTCAGTTTTTTCACCCCTTTCCTGCTTTTCTTAAGTTTTGTCTTGTCTTGCTTGACTAGGCCTCGTAGCGTATCTCTATAGATTTTTTCAGATCGGCTTACTACATTTACAATATTATCTGCACTCTCTTCAATGATCCCCTGTACGGTTTTGCTTTCAGTTTTCTTGAGTTTTGAGCTAGTAATTGGCTCTGTTTTCTTCTTATGCGATAAGTAGCTTCTGGTTAGTAGCAATACTACCATTAATAGTAGAATAGCAACCATTACTTCTCCTCCAATATAAATTAGATAAGCACATATAGCTGCTGCTGTAAATGCGATAATTGCGGTTACAAACCAGCCTGCTATTACTTTAAGAACCCCAGCTATTCTATATACCGCATCATCTCGGCCCCAAGCACGATCTGCCAAGGAAGTACCCATCGCTACCATAAATGTAACGTAGGTAGTGGAGAGAGGTAGCTTATAGGAAGTAGCAATTGAGATTAAAATTCCCGCAACACTTAGGTTTATCGATGCGCGAATCATGTCAAATGCTGGCTTTTCAGCAGATTTCTCATACAAGAGATTTGGATCCGGTTGAACAAATCTACTATCGATATATTTTCTAGTTTTTTTAGGTAGAATATAATTTACACCATCGGCAATACTAGTACTCATACTAACGATTTGGCGGGATAAAAAGTTTGGTTTAAATTTTTCTTCTGCACTGCCTTGGCTTGAGAGATCAAGTTCGGTTTGAGTTACAGTCATCGATTTCTTTGAGAACCAAAGGGTCAATACCATAATTCCACCAGCTAGAAATAAGTAAGTAGGATGTGCGGTTACTTCTTCTTGCAATACTTCCATTGTGAATACGTCGGCGGCCACTCCCGATACACTCCAAGCTTCGTATGCTGATAATGCTGCAAGAGGTACCCCAATAAAGTTCACTAAATCGTTTCCTGCAAATGCTAGAGCCAAACCAAAAGTACCTACAGCAATAACAACAATTAGAATACTACGTTTGAAAATGGTCATAAATAACTGAGAGAGAATAACCAATACTACAAAGCTTATCAGTAATGCCAATAAACCATTGTTTTCCAATATGTCGGCAATCCCTGTATAATAGGGAGTGGATTTTAATCCTTTAATTACAATAAAATATCCCAAAGTAGTCAGGGTGACTCCACCAAATATAGCCCCAAAAGCCCGCATTTTTTTCTGATAATGGAAAGTAAAAACCAATCGGGACAAAAACTGTACTAGTGCACCTATACTAAAAGCTATGAAGATGGATAGAAAAATTCCAGATATAACTTCTGTTGCTTTGGAAGTGTTGATATAATCCCAAACAGCAATAACTGGGTCGCCGTTTGCAGCTACCTTTATAAAAGACATCATAACTGCTGCTCCCAAAAGCTCGAATACAATAGAGACTGTAGTAGAGGTAGGGAGTCCAAGGGTATTAAAGAAGTCGAGAAGGAGAATATCTACTATCATGACCGACAAGAAGATAATCATGATGTCGCTAAAATAGAATTTTTCGGGTACAAAAATACCTGACCTAGCAATCTCCATCATCCCGCTAGAGGTAACCGCACCAACAAACACACCCAAACTAGCAACGATTAATATAGTTTTAAAGGAAAGTGCTTTAGAACCTATTGCAGAGTTTAAAAAATTCACCGCATCATTACTAACTCCAACTACCAAGTCGGCAACAGCCAAAATTATTAATGCTGCTAGCATTAATAAATAAATATTATCCATGTATCTGATTATATTAATTAGCGCAAATATCGGAATTAATACCACTACTAATGTTACCAAATTCTTAACAATGCGTTTTTATTCAATTTTCATCTATAAAAGAGAGAGTATTTTATTTTATCCTCTTATCTACTTTTATAAATCGAATATAAAATAAGTATCTTGCCTATTCAAATTTAGCATATTATGATGGAATGGGAAAACCTGCTCTCTTTGCGCCGTCAAGGAGATACAAAGCCACGATTACGTATAGAGCAACAACCTACTCGACTGGGGTTTGAAGTAGATTACGATCGGATAGTATTCTCCTCTGCATTTCGAAGTTTACAAGATAAGACACAAGTAATTCCGTTGTCTAAAACCTCTTTCGTGCACACACGACTTACCCATAGTATGGAAGTATCGGTGGTAGGCCGATCTATAGGTAGATTGGTAGGACAAGCTATTATAGAAAAACGACCAGAGCTTTATAAAGTGCTTGGTTATGAATTTAATGACTTCGGAGCTATTGTAGCCTCCGCCGCTTTGGCACACGACATTGGGAATCCGCCTTTTGGTCATAGTGGAGAGAAAGCTATTGGTCGCTATTTCTCACACGGAAGAGGAAAACGATTCCAAGATCAATTATCGCCAGCAGAATATCAAGATTTAATCGACTTTGAAGGAAATGCTCAAGGTTTTAAAATGCTAAATGAATCTAGAGATGGAATGCAAGGCGGACTAAGACTTTCCTATGCTACATTGGGAGCATTTATGAAATATCCGAAAGAATCGTTGCCAAAAAAACCTACAACAGCTGCTAATGATAAAAAATTTGACGTCTTTCAATCGGACAAAGCGTTTTTTCATGAAGTAGCTAGAGAGTTGGAGTTGTCTTTTGTGGAAACCGACGGTGTAGTGCGATACCGCCGACATCCACTAGCTTTTTTAGTAGAAGCAGCAGATGATATATGCTATACTATTATCGACTTTGAAGATGGTATAAATCTTGGCTGGATTCCAGAAGAATTTGCATTGGAATACCTTATGAAACTGGTAAAAGATACGCTTATTGTAGAGAAATATAACAAGCTTACAAGGGCATCTGATAGGTTGGCATATTTGCGTTCTCTAGCAATAAATACCTTGGTAAACGAAGCTGCTAAGATTTTTATAGCGAACGAAGAGGCTATTTTACGAGGCGAGTTCCATGTGGCTTTATTGGATAAAAGTAAATACAAAGCACAGATTGCAGATATTATTCGTTTGAGTGTAGAGAGAGTCTACAATAGCCCAGAGGTGGTGAATAAAGAGATTGCAGGATATAAAATGCTAGAAACCCTTTTGGATGCGTACACAACCGCATTAGAAAATCAGCATAACGGCGCGGCTACTTCTTATGACAATTTATTGCTTAAAGAACTCCCTGAATTAAAACCAGAGCATACGGTTTATGAGTACTTGATGCTGGCTTGCGACTTTATAGGGCGACTATCCGATGGAAAAGCAGTGCTCTTATTCAAACGCCTTCAAGGAGCAGTTTAGCCTATAGAGCGAAGTGCGTCTAGTATATTCATAAAGGAAATCCCTTCAAGTTTTTCAAGCTCTTTTATGCTAGCATGCGATGGAAATTCATCTGGAATTCCTAAACTTTGTATAGGCGAAGTATATTTGTGTTTGTAGGCAAATGCGTGAATCGCCTGTCCTACACCGCCTTCTAATACGCCATCTTCTATGGTGATTACGTGTTTGTATTTCTTAAATACCTTATGGAGCAACTCATAATCTAGGGGCTTTATAAACCGCAGGTCATAACATCCTACTTCTTCTGGATGTTCGTATGCTTTTATCGCATCCATAGCATGATGTAGAGTAGGACCAATACAAAGAATAGCGATGTCTGTTCCTTCTTTTGCTTCTGTGCCCTTTCCGATTTCTATTTTGCTAAAAGGCACTTGCCAGTTGAGGGATTTTCCTCTTCCTCTCGGATATCGAATAGCGATGGGGCCATCGGTATAATCTTCTGCAGTATATAGCATTTGTCGTAAAGACACCAAATCACTAGCGGCAAACACTAAGAGATTTGGAATACATTTTAAATACGCGATATCGAAAATCCCATGATGCGTTGCACCATCTTCGCCCACCAATCCCGCTCGGTCAATGCAGAATACTACGGGTAATTTTTGCAGACAAACATCGTGTATCACTTGGTCGTAGGCACGTTGTAGAAACGTAGAGTATATGGTGCAATATACGCGTAAGCCTTCTGTTGCCATTCCAGCGGCAAGAGTAACAGCATGTTGTTCGGCAATTCCTACATCTATAGCGCGATCGGGAAACTTTTCCATCATAAACTTAAGCGAACTTCCTGTTGGCATGGCGGGAGTAATTCCTATGATACGCTCGTTCTGTTCAGCTAGCTCTACTAAAGTCCACCCGAAAACATCTTGGTATTTTGCAGGCAAGCCATTGGTGTTTTTTAGAATTAAATCGCCAGTCGTTGCATCAAATTTTCCAGGAGCATGGTAAGCCACCTGGTTTTCTTCCGCTTGTTTGAGCCCTTTTCCCTTGGTGGTGAGAACGTGTAAAAGCTTTGGTCCTGGATGTTTTTTTAATTTTCCGAGTGTTTTCAATAAAACCGATAAATCGTGTCCGTCTATCGGACCGAAGTACTGAATACCTAATGCTTCGAAAAATTGGGATAGCGTTTCTTGTGAAGCATGTGCTTTAGCAAAAGCATTTTTTAAAGCCCCCACACTTGGGTCGATTCCGATTTCGTTGTCGTTCAAAATAACCAACATATCGGTTTGGGTTGCTCCAAGATGGTTCAAGGCTTCCATTGCCATTCCAGATACTATGGAGGCGTCGCCAATAATGGCAACGTGTTCTTTGGTTTTGTTTTGTAGTTGAGCAGCCATTGCCATTCCCAAACATGCAGAAATAGAAGTGCTACTGTGTCCTGTCCCAAAAGCATCGTATTTGCTTTCTTTTCTACTAGGGAAACCACTTATTCCATTTAATTGTCTGTTCGTATGAAATTGTTTTTTTCTACCAGTTAGAATTTTATGTCCGTAGGCTTGATGTCCCACATCCCAAACCAAAATATCGTTGGGCGTGTTGTAATGATAATGCAATGCTATGGTAAGCTCTACCACTCCAAGGCTGGCACCAAGATGTCCCTCTTTGGTAGCAACAGCTTGAATGATAAACCTACGTATTTCTTGTGCTACTTGTGGTAGTTGCTCGATTGGAAGTTTTCTTAAATCTTCTGGGTAATCGATACGGTCTAACAGATTTTTTTGCATGTAACAAAGATACGTTTTGATATTGTATTTTTGTCAAACAGAAAAACATTCTACCTATGCTTATACAACCTTTTGATTCTTCTTATTTCATGCGTCAGGCATTGCTAGAAGCCGAGAAGGCTTTTGCTAAAGGCGAAGTGCCTATCGGAGCTGTTGTGGTTTCTAACGACCGGATTATAGCTCGAGCACATAATCTAACCGAAACTCTAAACGATGTTACTGCACATGCTGAGATGCAAGCAATTACTGCTGCTGCAGATTATATCGGCGGAAAATATCTGCAAGATTGTACTTTATATGTAACGGTAGAGCCTTGCCAAATGTGTGCTGGTGCTTTGTATTGGGCACAGATAAGCAAAATCATATTTGCCGCAACCGATGAGGACCGTGGCTGTATGGCGATGGGAACAAAACTACATCCAAAAACCAAAATAGAAGGAGGTTTGCTAGCCGAGGAAGCAGCTTCGTTGATGCAAGATTTTTTTAGGAGTAGAAGAAAATAGAGGATTCAATAAGCTTTCCTTTGTATATTTGATATATATATATATATATATATATATTAGTGTCATTATGAGTTATTTAAAATTAATATTATGAAACGAATTTATTTATTTGTAGTTGCGATGCTAATTTTAATGACTGCAATAATAGCATGTACTAAAGAAGGGAATCCTATTCTTAATATAGAAGAAGAGAGTCCAGAATTAATGGTAGGGAAAGTTATGTCTTATGAAGAATTCTTCGAGGAGATTTCTGAAATGGATATTCAAGTTTCAGAAGAAAATTTATTTTATATTAATTATCAATGGAATGCCAAAGAAGAAACTTTTACATTATTAGGATTCGAAGAAAAGGAACCTGATTTTTTTGTCTTAGATTTTAGACT
>DATGMW010000125.1:0-8523 GCA_035307105.1 Flavobacteriaceae bacterium | reverse complement strand
TTTAAAACTTCGTCGGTAGCTTCCATATTATGGAATACGTTCTGTACATCATCATCGTCTTCAAAAGCATCTATCATCTTTAGAATGTCTTTTGCTTCTTCGAGTTCCAATTCATTTGTTGATACAGGAATTCGTTGTAGTTCTGCATTTTTAGGCTCAATTTTTAACTTTTCTAAAAGTTCTGACATAGCGCCAAAATCTTTATAGTCTGTATATACTATAAAAATTTCTTCTTCATCGTCATAAGAAGTAGCACCCCCTTCTATAAGTTCTAGTTGTAACTCATCTAAGTCCCAGTCTAGATTTTCTTTATCCAAAGTAAAAACGCCTGTTCTATTAAAAATAAACTCCAAGGAACCGTTTGTTCCAAGTGTACCGTTATGTTTATTAAAAATAGCTCTAATATTTGCAACGCTACGGTTGGTGTTGTCGGTAGTACACTCTATAAAAAACGCAATGCCATGTGGGCCATAGCCTTCAAAAGTAATCTGATCGTAACTATCTGCATCTGCTCCCGAAGCTTTCTTTATAGCTCGCTCAATATTGTCTTTCGGCATGTTCTCGCCACGTGCGTTTTGAATAGCGTTACGCAACGCAGGGTTTGTTTCTGGATCTCCGTTATTGTTATTTTCCTTTACAGCAACAGTAATATCTTTGATAAGACGGGTGAAGATCTTGCTGCGTCTTTTATCCTGTGCACCTTTTCGGTGCTTTATGTTTGACCATTTACTATGTCCTGCCATAAAAATATGTTTTAATGTGGTTGTCTATTTTTCTGATTTCGAATTCGTATGCAATTTACTGAATTTTTATGAAACTAATCTTTTCACTTCCTAGAATTAAGAATAGAGACAGGGAGTGTAATTCTGTGCTTTTAGTCGGTGTTATAATTAAGTGAGAGTTATTTTTCTATTTCTCGACTTTTTGAGTAGTTACATAGAAGTTAGGGTCAACTTGAAAACTATTATTTTCACCTATGGATTTCTTTTTCCATTTGGTAGTCGGTTGTAGCCAAACACTCTCTTCGTTTATCAGCACCTTTATAGGCATTTTGAAGTTTTGAGGAACTTCTTTGTATCGGTAAATCAGTTTGTTGTTTTTAACCATCCACTCAAAAGTTGGGATATTGGATTGACGTAGATATACATCAAAAAAAGAATCTAAATCCATGTTTGCTAATCTAGCTATTTCCTGTTCTACCGTTTTGGAATCTACTACGCTATGTCGAAACTTTTTCTGGAGTTGCTGTAATATATCTCGCCAAAGGCTATCGTCATTGATTATTTGACGTAAAGTAAGCAACATATTGGCTCCTTTAAAGTAGATATCGGTTCCTGGTTTATCACCAACTCCATACTTGCCTTGAATGGGTATTTTGTTTTGAATTCGCCAACGGGTACCTCTTGTATAAGCCTGTCCAGCTTCTTTTCCATAAAAATACTCTACATAGAGTGCTTCTCCATAAGTGGTAAAGCTTTCGTGCAACCACATATCGGCAATGTCTTTATAGGACAGACTGTTGCCAAACCATTCGTGAATAGATTCGTGCACTATCATAAAGTCAAACGTCATACCATAACCAGTTTGCGTCATGTCGTTTCCAAGATAACCTTGTTGAAAACCATTTCCCCATGCTACATTACTTTGGTGCTCCATTCCAACAAAAGGTGCTTGCGTAAGCTTGTAACCATCTACATAAAAAGGGTAGGGGCCAAACCAAAATTCCATAGCCTCGAGCATATCTTTTACTTGGGCAAAATGCTTTTTTGCTTTCTCTTTATCTTGTGCTAGTGGATAATAATTTAGTTCTAATTTACCGTCTAGCCCATCGGAGTTGTCTTGTATTACTGCATATTTTCCAAGATTAAAGCTAATATTGTAGTTGCTTATCGGATTTTTTACTTGCCAATGCCAAGTGCGCTGCGCTTCGTCTAGATCTTCAACAGAAATTAACTTCCCATTTCCCACCACATTAAAGTTTTTATTTGCAGTGTAAAACAAATCCACTCCTTCGTTAGGCTTATCGTAGTTATGCTCTTTGGTAGGCCACCAAATACTTGCACCTATTCCTTGTACAGCACTGGCAGCAAAATCATTTCCTAAGCTATCTTTTTGCCATACTATGCCACCATCCCAAGGAGCATTTTCAGCTTCTTGAGGTGTGCCTGAGAAGTATATTATTAAGGTGTCTACTTGATTCTTTTGGAATTGGATATCTTGAGGGAATTCTATGTAGTGTACCGCTTGGTTTCTTTTGAATTGCAAGGGTTTATTTGCATAATGAACACTGTCTATCTGCATGGGTTCTTGCAAATCTATTTGCATCTTTCTATTGCCTTCCGATACCACTTCAAAACGAATTTGATTGCTGCCAGCAATCGTTTTTGTTTCTGGGTCTATGTGTATCTTTAACGTGTAATGTTTTAAGTCCCACCAAGCACGTTCAGGTGTAATTCCTCCGCGTAAGCTATCCGTTATACTTGGGCTTTGCGCAGTTGCTTGAAATAATGGCGCAATTAAACTTAGAAAAAGAACAAATCGAATACGCATATTTAAAGGCAATTTTATTCCGTACTTTCCAATTGTTGTTGGTAAACCTGCATTTGATCTCGTAGTTGTGCAGCCATCATAAAGTCTAATTCTTTTGCAGCAGATTCCATGGCTCTTCTGGTTTCTCGGATTTTCTTTTCTATTTCTGATTTGCTTAAGTACTGAATGTTCTCTTCTGCAGCTTTTAATACTGGATCTATTGCCGAAGTATTCAACTCTCTATAATCTGCCAAACTACTAGCTAGAGACTTTTTAATTGCAGTAGGAGTAATGCCATGCTTTTCATTATACTCCATCTGTTTAGCACGTCTGTAATTGGTGCTATCTATGGTTTTTTGCATGCTATTGGTGATTTTATCTGCATACATAATTGCCTTTCCTTCTAAATGCCTTGCAGCTCTTCCTATGGTTTGTGTAAGCGATCGTTCACTGCGTAAAAAGCCTTCTTTATCTGCATCTAATATAGCTACCAAAGAAACTTCTGGCAAGTCCAAGCCTTCACGTAATAAATTTACACCAACTAAAACATCAAATACTCCTTTACGTAAATCTTGCATGATTTCCACTCGCTCCAGGGTATCGATATCACTGTGTATATAACGACAACGCACTTGCATACGTATCATATATTTTGTTAGCTCTTCGGCCATTCGCTTGGTTAAAGTAGTAACTAATACACGCTCGTCTTTTTGTGTCCGTAGATGGATTTCTTCCAGTAAATCGTCTATCTGATTTAAGCTTGGTCGTATTTCAATAATCGGATCTAATAATCCTGTAGGCCGAATAACTTGTTCTACATAAACCCCACCGCTTTTCTCTAATTCATAGTCAGCAGGTGTTGCGCTAACGTAAATTACCTGTTCTTGTACTTCTTCAAACTCCTCAAACTTTAACGGTCGGTTGTCCATAGCAGCGGGAAGTCGGAAACCATATTCTACAAGGTTTTCTTTTCTAGAACGGTCGCCACCATACATCGCTCTTACTTGCGGAATGGAAACATGACTTTCGTCGATAAACATCAGGTAATCATCTGGAAAATAGTCCAATAAACAGAACGGACGTGTTCCTGGCTCACGTTGGTCTAGATAACGGGAATAGTTTTCAATCCCACTACAATACCCTAGCTCTCGAATCATTTCCAAATCGAAATTGGTTCGTTCTTCTAGTCGTTTGGCTTCTAGGTGTTTTCCTACTTCTCGGAAATACTCTAGTTGTTTCACCAAGTCATCTTGAATGCCTTTAATCGCATTTTGCAAGACATCTGGAGAGGTAACAAACATATTTGCAGGATAAATCTGAAGTTTATCATTTTCACCAAGAAACTCGTTTGTATCTGGATTAAAAAGCTCAATCGCTTCTACTTCGTCTCCAAAGAAGTGAATTTTAAACGCATGGTCTGCATATCCTGGATACACATCTATGGTATCTCCTTTTACACGGAAATTACCATGGGAAAACAAAGCTTCTGTACGAGAATATAAAGCTTGTACCAACTGATGTAATAGTTTTGTTCGCGAGAGTGTTTGTCCAGTTTGTAAAGAAATAACGTTTTTCTGAAACTCTACTGGGTTTCCAATACCATATAAACAAGAAACCGAAGCTACCACAATCACATCTCTTCGTCCCGAAAGTAGGGCAGAGGAGGTGCTAAGGCGTAGTTTCTCAATCTCTTCGTTTATGGATAAGTCTTTTTCTATATAGATTCCTGAGCTAGGCATATAAGCTTCTGGCTGGTAGTAATCATAATAAGAAACGAAATACTCTACCGCATTCTCTGGAAAAAAACTGCTAAACTCACTATATAATTGTGCCGCTAGTGTTTTATTGTGGGCTAGAACTAGGGTAGGGCGTTGTAGTTCATTGACCACGTTGGCCATAGTAAAGGTTTTTCCACTACCAGTAACCCCTAAAAGAGTTTGGTATTTATCCTTGCTTTTAATCCCTTCTACCAATTGCTTTATAGCCTCTGGTTGATCGCCTTTAGGCTCAAAATCCGATGTAATCTTAAATTTCATAATTATGCAAAAATACGAAAAATAATAGGTTTTTATCAGAAGTCTTTATGCTTAGTTTAGCATCAATACTCTTTATTATTTAGCTTTAGATTAGCAGCAAAAAGGTAATAACTCTGCTATAGGTTAAAAATCTAGCTAAAAATAATTAGTAGTGCTATTTGTTAGTCTGAAATAAGAAAACAAACTATAAGTCTAAGTCCAATGTCTGTCGGAATCTATCTAGCATTGGATTCATTTCTGCCATTTTATCATATATTTCCTTCTCGGTATACGTATATTTTTTTGTAACCACTTCGTTGACAGTGATTTTTAGGTCGAAGTCATGGTTTTTAAGTTTCTCTCTAACGTATCTGATAAAGTTCCCACGATCGCGTTCCACTTCAATTTTAATCGTATTGTTCGGATATTCTACGTGCGCTATAGTTCCTTTTAGCTGCGGCATTGCCATCCCTAAATGTGAAGAGAGGTTGTGTTTACGCTCTTTACTAACTTTCTTGCTGTATTTTTTCCAAACCTTTTCAAAGTCCTCTTGTGTGAATGGCTCCATAGGTAGCACAACATCTACTGGCTTTCTGGAAGCAGCTTCTCGTTTTAGCTCTTGCTTTTGTTGCACGCTACTTAGCGATAAAGCAGAGACTTTTCTGCGCTTTGGCTTATCTACTTTCTCAGGAGTATTTTTAACGACAGGAGTAGATGCATTTGGCAATACTGGCTGTTCTACAACAGATTTTAACGTGTCTTTTGGTTCTTCCAAAGTTGTTTTAATTTCTTTGATCGAATCCGATTGTGTTTTTTCTACGACAGACTCTTCCCTTACATCAGTTTCTTCAACAACCGATGTATCTTCTGTTTTTACGTTTTCAACATTTTCTTTTTTGTATTTTTCGGTAGAATCTTCTTTGGCTTTTTTTTGTTCTTCTGTTTTACTTTCTATAGGCTTTGTAGTAGATAAAAGCGGTGTTTCTGAATTACGGGTTACCGATTCAGGTGCTAGAACTACTCTTTCAACTGGACTTTTTTTTTCCTCGGTAGAAGTAAGGGAAGCTAGTTCTAGTAAACATAGCTCGACTAGTAAGCGTTGGTTTTGACTGTTTTTATAGGACAAGTCACATGCATTAGCTAGAGAGATAGCAGTCTTTAGAAAACCTGTAGAAGCCATTTTAGCTTGTTTCAAATACATCTCCTTTACATTCTCTCCAACCTCCAATAATGAAATCGTTGCTTCATTTTGACTTACTAATAAATCTCTAAAGTGTGAAGCTAATCCACGTATGAATTGATGGCCATCATGTCCTTTATTAAGAATTGCATTATATGCTAAGAAAACGTTTGGGATATCGTTTGTCAATAACAAATGCGATATCTCAAAGTAATAACTATAGTCTAGAACGTTTAGATTTTCCGCAACTGCTTCACGCGTTAAATGTTTCCCTGAAAATCCCACAACTCGGTCGAATGCGGATAGTGCATCTCGCAACGCGCCGTCTGCTTTCTGTGCTATAATATGCAAAGCATCGTCATCGGCAGTAATACCTTCTTTCTCTGCAATAGTATGTAAGTGATTCTTTATATCTACTACGCCAATACGCTTAAAATCAAAAATTTGACATCTTGATAATATCGTAGGTATTATTTTATGTTTCTCGGTGGTTGCCAAGATAAAAATCGCGTGCTTAGGTGGTTCTTCTAGTGTTTTTAAGAAGGCATTGAAAGCTGCTGTAGACAACATGTGGACCTCGTCTATGATATAGACCTTGTATTTTCCTACTTGCGGCGGTACCCTTACTTGATCGATTAACTCTCTAATATCGTCTACGGAGTTATTGGAAGCGGCATCGAGTTCAAATATATTGAAAGCAAAATCCTCCTCCGTTTGATGGGCATTTGTTTCGTTTATCTTTTTAGCTAAAATTCTAGCACAAGTTGTTTTCCCAACCCCTCTAGGTCCGGTAAAAAGTAATGCTTGTGCAAGATGGCCGCTAGCAATAGCGTTTTCTAGCGTAGAGGTAATGGTACGCTGTCCTACAACTTCATTGAATTCGGTAGGTCTGTGTTTTCGGGCTGATACTATAAAATGTTCCATAGGCTTAACTGCAAATATAAGGATGTAGCGGCATTAATAAAACAATAATATAGGATATATAATGGAATCTGAGGAGCTATCTTTTTTCGCAGCAAGAAACTACATTTAAAATGACTGAAATTAGGTTTTAAATCAAAGCTTTAGTTGTATTTTTGTTATGCAGGTCGCCTTATCGATTGCATTGCAAAATGCGATAGGAAAGTCCGGACACCATAGGGAAGCATAGCGGCTAACGGCCGTCGTTCCGATTTCGGTCGGAATAGGACTAGTGCAACAGAGAGCAGGTACAGGTTATGCTGTAGTGAAAGCAGGCAAACTCTATGCGGTGTAATGCCACGTATACTTGTATTTTAGGGTTCCCGCCCTACGCAAGAGGGTAGGCAGCTAGAGTGTATAAGCAATTATACATCCAGATAAATGATAAGGACTATTTATAGTACAGAATCCGGCTTATAGACCTGCATTTTTTATTTCTTCTCAATAAATCTAAAGAAAGTTCCGCCATATTTTCGTTTATCTATTTCGTTTGGTAAGTCTATATCTTTTAACACACGTTTAGAGTGCTCCAAAATAAACAAACCACCTTCCACTAGAAGATTTTCGTATACCAATTCACTTAGTTTAATCAAGTCTTCATCCGTTATGTCATAAGGCGGATCGGCAAATACAATATCGTAAGATAGATTCATTTTAGCTGCAAATTCTTCTGCTTCTATTTGTATCGTCTGAATAGGGAAGCTTAACTCCTCGGATACAGATTTTATAAACCGAATACACTTGCTGTTGCTATCTACACTAGTTACTGATTTAGCACCTCTAGATGCAAATTCAAAACTGATGTTTCCTGTTCCAGTATAAAGGTCAAGAACGTTTAACTTAGTATAATTGGAAATTTGATTGCCTAGGATATTAAATAGTGCTTCTTTGGCAAAGTCGGTAGTAGGCCGTACGGGCAAGTCCTTTGGTGGATTTATTCTCCTTCTTTGGTATTTTCCTGAAATGATTCGCATTGCAATCCGAGTTTTAGTAATAATTCTTTATGTGCTTCTTCATCGTCAAAACGACTTACAGATAAGGCTTGTGTTGGTATAAAATCTATATGGCGAATATACGTATAAAGCGCGGAATAGGAGGGCGCAACCATGCTTATGGCACCAGATAGGTAAATAGGGATTACTTCCGTATCTAGATTTAATTGCTCGTAAACAAATAGCACGTAGTAGTTTACATCTTCGGCCGTATGATATTCAAAGGAATTCGCTAAATGTAGTTTGCCATTTTTAAAGACCAATAAATCTAATTGTGTACTGGTAAAGTTTGCAAATACACCTGTTTTATCACCGATTACCTCTGCACAGTAATCAATCCAAGGACCTAAAGCGTGGTAGTAGTGAAAACTTCCAAATTTCTCAAAGAAATAGTTGTTTAGATTCACAAATGGAATATAAACCAATTTGGTTTTCCCTTTTAAGATTGGTTCATGCGCAACAAAGTCATGAGGCAGTGTTTTTAACGTGTATCTTAAATAGAGAGTAGGGTTTTCATCGCTCCATAAACCAGTTGGAACAAGGGTATATAGTGGTGTATGATAGAATAGATTTACTTCGGTGATCTGACTTAAGTCGATGCTTGAATTTTCTAAAACACGAATTGTTCTATCAAGAAGTTCTTCGGGACGAGAGAGAGAATAGAGCCATTGCTCTTTTGCTTTCCACTCTATATTATTGGTTTTAGCGCAAGAAATTAAAAAAGACTGTCCGGTCAAAGAAATTTGAACAGACAGTCTCTTATTTTTTATAGAATCACTAATTGTATTAGTCTTTTTTCCTTCTTGAGTCATAGAATTCTGGCCAGTTACCACTGGTATTGATTTCA
>DATGMW010000124.1:0-12480 GCA_035307105.1 Flavobacteriaceae bacterium | reverse complement strand
GGGTTGGAAAGTTGATCGATGAGATATTTGGTGAGAAATGTGAGCCAAAATACATCCAACCTACATTTATTACCGACTATCCGAAAGAGATGAGTCCACTGACAAAAGAACACCGAGAGCATTCGGAATTGACAGAGCGATTTGAGCTGATGGTGTGTGGTAAGGAGATAGCTAATGCGTATAGTGAGTTGAACGATCCTATTGATCAACTAGAACGCTTCCAAGCACAACTAGAACTTGCGGATCGTGGAGATGATGAAGCCATGTTTATAGACCACGACTTTGTACGTGCGCTAGAGTATGGAATGCCTCCTACTAGTGGTTTGGGAATTGGAATGGATAGACTTCTAATGTTCTTGACTGGCACCGAAACTATTCAAGATGTGCTTTTCTTCCCACAAATGCGACCAGAGAAAAAGAAGGTGGCTCTAACGGATGATGAAAAAGCAATAATGACTCTATTAAAAGCTGCTAAGACTATTGGTTTGAATGAACTTAAAGAACAAGCAGCACTTAGTAACAAAGGATGGGATAGAGCTATAAAAGGCCTGACCAGTAAAAAAGTTGCTAAAGTAGAAAAGAACGAAGAGGGTCTATGGGTGCACTATAAAGGCTAATCCATTTTCTTAATATTATATACAAACGCCACTGTGGAAACATAGTGGCGTTTGTGTTTGGAGTTCGAAGGTTAGCAAGCCTTCGCAAGGCTCAGGCGGTTAATCGGTTAACTGTTTAATCGTTTAGAAATCAAAGCTTCGAAAGCGTGTACGGATTTCACATCACGTATTACGAGTGGGTGAATTGGCGAGAAGGTGAATTGGCGATTGGAAAAAAGAGGAACCTCTGTGTTAATGTGTGGCATCTGTGGTTAGTCAAAGGTTGGTGCATAGAGTGACTAGTTGAAAAACCACTTCACGCATATGCTTTTCGCATTTGTGATTATATCTCGTTATAACGCATTACAAATGAAAGTGTGATTGACTATTGGTTTTCTATATTTTTATTTTTCGTGTTTTGTAAATCACCTATACACCACATAACGGACATTGAACGGTGTCGAAATGGAAGTGAATTGAGATGAAATCTAAAACATCTTATTAAATCTTTATCGATCTATGATTGGTCGGGGATAGGAAATGAAATAGCCCAAAACCACGAAGTCATGGACTACTGGTTTTGTAAATATAAAAATCGGCTTGTAGGCAATCTACAAGCCGATTTTCTGTATTACTTAAGAAGCTATTTCTTAGTAGAACGTAGCTCTATTATCTTCGATCTTAGCTTTGGATCTTAAAGTGTTAAACACTTTTTCTTCGATATTCACTTTTTGATTTTCAGCATTCAGTTGGTTCACATACAAGCTGTAGTTATCGATTTCTGCAGCTGGATTTTTACCTGTTACCTTTACCATAAACACGCCCGAATTGCCATCGATCAATCCCGATGTTTGGTCTACTTCTAATCCAAATGCGGCACCTACTACTTTAGGCTCTCTTCCTGCTTCTGGAAGGCGAGGGTTAGCACGTGTAACTGCGGTAGCATTTTCTATTTCTAATCCTTTGCTTGTTGCAAAATCTTGCAAAGTTTTTGCAGACACAGAATTGCGAATCATTTCCGCTTTCTTCTGATTTCTAAGTATTGGTGTTACTCTAGCCGATGCATCAGAAACGGGCATCAATCCACGACCATTCTTGTTTGCAAGCTGGACGTATACATATCCATTAATAAGGTCAAAGCGTTTAAAATCGCCTACTTTGGTTCCTTTTTCGAATGCCCAAGACACCATGTTTCTATTTTCTCCTAACCCAGAAACATTAGAGTCCATTGCTCCAAGTCCTTTGACGGAGGTGACTTCTAAATTTTCCTCAGCAGCAGCTGCTTCAAAATTGGTATCTCTTACTGCTACTTCAAATTTGGTGGCACGAGAGAAGTTCTCTTGAATCGTTTCTTCCGATGGCTCTATCGGTTGAATAACGTTGGCAAGTTTCAATGCCTTAGACTTATTTTTTTGATCTTCTATGTGTACTATATGGTATCCAAACTGCGTTTCCACCACTCCAATAGTTCCCACTTCGTTTTCAAAAGCGAAATCGTTAAATGGCTTTACCATAGTATTAGCAGCGAAGTAATCTAAATCCCCTCCTTTATCCTTATTTGCAGCATCGGAAGAATAGGTTGCAGCAAAATCTGCAAACTTGCTTTTATCCGCCTTTAAAACATCTTGAAGACTATCCGCTAGCACCTTTGCTTCTTCCTTGGTTCTTGTTATATCTGGTCCAGCATTTTGCAATCCTTCCCAAGAAACAAGAATATGACTTGCTTTTACCGAATCTGGTAATTGTCTTGTTTCAATAACCTTAGACAACAAATAAGCATTTCCTACTTTGAATGGCCCTACTACTGAACCTACAGAAGCTTCGTATATTTCGTCTGCATTTGGTTCCGGCAAATCCTTTTTAAAGTACCACATATCTTGGTATGGCGCAGCAGAGTTTGCATTTACAAACTCTTCGTAGTCTGTGGTGTCTTTGAAACCAGGCAGCGTGTCATTTGCTTGGATTACCGCATTATATTCTACTCGCTGATCTAGCATAGCTAGAAGGTCTGCTTTTAACTGCTCTTCGTCGCTTTTGGAAGCTTCTTCCACAAACATAACGTAACGCAGGGAAGCTTGTGGCTCTACTTGAAACTGCGATGCATGTTTCTGTATATAGGTTTTTATTTCGTTTTCGCTAACGCTTACTTCTTTATCATCTATACTGCTATATGGAACGTAAGCAAACTGCATGTTTACCTTGTCGTTCTCTAGCTTATATTGGGCTTTTCCTTCGGCTATGGTAGTGATTAAACCTCCTTTAACCAAGTTATTGTAACGGTCTTGCTTCGCAGCATGGCTTATTTCCTCAACAAAAGCATTCCACTGGTGAAACATTTCTGGAGAAGAATGTTGGATACTAGAAACGTATTCTTGTACACGTCGCTGATCGTATTGTCCGCTCTCGTTTTGAAAGCTCGGATTGTCTTCTAGCATTTTACGCATCATGTCATTTATCATGTTACGCTCTGCGCTAAGACCTAGCTTCTCGTATTGTTCGTCGTACAGAACACTTCTAAGTTCATCTTCCCAAACAATTTCTACCGCTTGCGAAGTGGAGCCAGCTTGTCCCATATTCTGACGGAACGCCTCTACTCTATTCATAAAAGCATCTCGTGGAATGTCTTTTCCATTCACTTTAGCCATAGAATCTCCTCTATCTGTAGAGAATCCTCCGTTTTGGATTACGTCCATCATAATGAAGGAAAATAACGCCAATGCTATAACAACTATCAGGACTCCCGATCGTTTTCTAATATTGTTTAAAACTGCCATCTGTATATTGCTAATTAATTGGTGGCGAAAATACCACTTATCTATGATTTTTAAAAACTTCCGAGGTGGAAATAATCTTCTTTGTACTTATTTAGGAATCATTCTCCACAAATAACTCGACTAATTCTATTTTTGTATTGGAAACTTCAAGGATTTTAAAAGAATAATTACCTAAACTCATCATTTTACCTTTTTTAGGAATTTCTTCGGTATGATGCAGCAACATGCCACCCAAAGTTTCGTACGCATCGTTCTCGGGTAGACTCCAATTGTAGGTCTCATTCAGGTAATCAACCTCCAATCGAGCAGAGAACAAATAGTGTTTAGGTTTTAATTTTTCTTCAATCAATTCTACCGAATCGTGTTCGTCTTCGATATCTCCAAACAATTCCTCTATAACATCTTCTACCGTAATTATTCCTGCCGTGCCGCCATATTCATCTATGACCGCTGCGATGCTTTTTCGCTTTTTCATAAGAATACTAAGCGCATCTTTGGCTAGCATGGTTTCTGGCACCAGCACCACCGGTCGCAGCACTTCTTTTATAGATTCGGGTTTTTTAAACAACTCGAAAGCATGTACATAGCCTGAAAGGTTGTCTATATTTTCTTTGTAGATAAGTATTTTTGATAATCCTGTCTCCACAAACAGTTTGTTTAGATCTTCTATCGTCGTGTTTATATCTACCGCCACCACTTCGGTACGTGGAATCATCGTTTCTCTAGTTCGCAGCTCGGAAAAATCCAAAGCATTTTGGAAAATCTGTATTTCGGTATCCAACTCCTCACGATCTTCCACGGTTTCCATCTGCTCGGAAATATAATTTCCTAGTTCTATTTTAGAAAAGCTGAGTTGCACCTCATCTCCTTCTGTCTTAAAGAGTATTCGTAGAACGGAATCTGAAAGCCAAACTACAAACTCAGAAATCGGCGAAAATATAACGTAAAAGAAATAGGCTGGGAAAGCAAAGATCTTTAAAAATGTATTGGCGTAAATCTGAAAAAACACTTTGGGAGTGAACTCTGCCGTTAATAGAATTATAAGAGTAGATATGGCGGTATGGACTATTAAGGCAGACACGCCGTGAAGCGGGAGAAGACTAACTAGCAACTCGCCCATAAAAAGACCATACACCACCAAACAGATGTTGTTGCCTACCAACATTGTAGTAATAAACTTAGAAGGGCGTTCGGTAATTTTTTTTAGCACTACCGCCACTAAGTTTTTCTGCATCTTCTCTATCTCGATATGGATTTTATTGGAAGACACGTATGCTATTTCCATTCCCGAAAAGAAAGCGGACAACAGCAAGCTAATCATTATTACTACATAGATGGTCATTACTTATCTGAATTTTGGCGTTCCATCATCCGTTTTCGGAATCTGCGTTTAAAGAAGAACATGAACACTCCTACTACTGCAAAGATTATAAACAAGGTGGTTTGTGCGTCTTCTTGGCCCCATTCTGTTGCTACTTTATAAACAGACAAGGCAGCTACTACCAAATAGAGGTATTCGAAAATATGAGAGACTTTTGTGAGCATTTTTTATTATTTTTTATGTTTTATTTGATCTAGTTGTTGCGTGCTTAGGTTATCCCGCGACAGGAATTCGGTGAAATCTTCGTTGGAGTCAAATCTGGTTCCCTTGTTAAAAGAGCCGTCCTTGAATTTTATAGTATAAGGTTTATCGGTAAACAACCATTTCTTTTCTTGACTCCAATATAGTTGTTCTGCATGTAACTCTACGCTATCGGCGGTAAGAATAACCACATTATCTCGCAGATCTACCAAATGCATGTCTACATATCGCAAGGCAAAATCGGCGGTAACGGTTGTTTTCTCTCCTTTATCATTCCAAAAGTAAACCTCTACTCCATCAGTAAATCTCTGGTATGGAAACTTCTGATTGGAATAGTCAAAAACCTTTTGACTGATTAGATTGCTAACGATTTTCCCCGAGTCGGTATATTTTAAGTTCACTCCTTTTGCTTCGGCCATTGGCTCGTCGTCGGAGAAACTTAATTGCCGTACTTGCTTGTAATTACTTTCACATGCAAAAAGCGCAATAGCCAGTACAATACCGGCTATTCCGCTTTTATATCTCCTTATGTTTTTTTTCATTTTTACAATTGAGGCACCGTAATGCTTCCACCTATCCAACAGTTTAGTTGGATTACCTTTCCGCCCATTCCATCATTATGGATGTCTGTACGGCTAGGCGCACGTTGTCTGTAACTCTCTGCGGTAGCTCTGGCAGTTGATGCAATAGATACGTCTACTGCAGCTGCACGGTCGGCCAATTCTGCTGCCTTCCAGTATACTGCTCTTTTCTCGAATGCAGTAGTACCACAGTCGTTTGCACTATCGGCATATAGCGCTGCTATACGCAAGTAAGCAATTCCATTGGATGGATTAAGCTCGAGATTTCTGTTGTAGAAAGTTCTTGCCTGGGATTTGCTATTTCTTTTTCTATGTATCTCTGCAATTTTAAAGTAGGTACGAGCTTTTCTTACTTTGTTTACCTCTAAATCGGCTGCTTGGTTATAGTACTCCATTGCCTGATTTACTTTGTTTTCCTGCTCCAACATTCTAGCTAAATAATAAGCAGACTGTGCAGATGGCTCTATTTCGTGTAAACGCTCTGCAAGCTTAAAAAACAAGTCGGTCTCACACTCTTTTGCATCCAAACGATTGGAAGCTAACTTAAGCCACTCTACATTATCCTTGTTTGCTTCGTATTCCTTCTCGAATAGTGGGATTAGGTTCTCACAATCGGCAAGGATACCCAGCTTGGTATTGATGCTTTGCGTCACCGCACCATAAGCATTAAGGTTGGTTTCGTATGCTTTTTTATTACGAGCTTCTTTGCTATCTAAATCTTCTCCAGCTTCTTCTTTCGCCATAAGAGCAGTTAGTGTTTCGGCCATTTCGTTACGCTGCGAATCAATTTTATTGATCACCTCATCATATAGTTCAAAAACCTCTGGCAATTCTTTATTACCATCGTTAAATAAATCTACTGCTAATGAGAAGTAAATATAAATACTTTTTGGGCTGTTAAAACGATCTGGATCCATTTTGTACACTTCATCGAAAGCTTCAAACAAGCTCTCGGTAGTTCCGATTTTATTATCGAATTGAATACGCGCTATCGATTCTAATTGCTCTGCTCTATCGGTACGATCTGGGAAGTGCGTCATTCTATCTGCATACACTTTTTCCAAATCTTTTATTTTATCTAAATCGCCATTGTCGATATAATGTTTAAACATACGCTCGGCATACTGATATATGGCTAGGCTATAATCTGGACACGCTTCTACTAACGCATCGTAATGTTTTAGTGCAGCATCGTAATTTTTAGCTTTGGCTGGCTCTACAAATAAAGATGTTAACTCGGCACATTGCATATTTTCTGCAGCAGCATTGAAAACACCGAAAGTACTTACTAGCACAACGAATAATAAGGTTGCTTTAACTCTCATAATTGTCTATTTAAATTAGGCTTTTGTTTTTTAGTATATATAACGTTTCTGGAACCATTTGTCGTTTAGCGACAAAGTAAGAATAGCATTAATGAAATTCTCTTGAATCAGTCCGTTCTTATTCGTACCTCTTTTCCCTAACTCTATTCCTAGGTTTATATTAGAGAAAGTACGAGTCATCGGAACTCCTACTCCAAAAGATATGCCAAACTCATCTATATTCTGTCCGTTTATGTTTAATCCTAGTTCCTCATAGCGGATTCCCATGCGGTAAGACACGCGTTTAAACACTCCCGAAAGCGCACGGTAGTTAGGAATGTAGTATCCTCCTAAACGATATGCTTTACTATCGCTAAACTTTACATTGTCTAAAGCTAAGGAATGGGTATTGAAGTTTTCTGCCCCTCGATGGGACAATTCTGCGCCAACGAACCAATGTTTATCCAATCCATAACCCAATCCAAAGGAATATTGTTCTGCCACATCCATATTCCCTTCTACCATATCGAACTCACGTCTATCTACAGACACATGACTCCCATCGAAACTATATATAATGGATTCTAAAATACGGTTGTTTTCGGTACTCATACTATACTTTGGGGTATAGGTTAAGCTTCCTTTTAGGTATTTCCCATTTTCTAAGGGTAGGGTATAATCCGTACCTAGTTGAAAATTAAACCCAGAAAGATCAAATTCGTTTTGCTCCTGTGTAGCATAGTTCACTCCCAATTGTCGACTCACACCGGTGTTTTTAATACCTCCAAAATTATACCCTGCTTCTAGTCCGATATTCCAATTTTCCATAATCGAAAAACCAAAGGCTAAAAAGGTTTTATTTACCCCACCTTCTCCTTGGTACTCCATGTGGTTGTCTCCGCTACTAGAAGTTAGATCGTATCCTACAGAAGTAGACGGCATTAGACCAAAGCTCACTCCAAACTTACCTACTGGAATTCCAACGGCTAAATAATCGAAAGTGGTAGTAGTAGCGGTTTGGGTTTCGCCTCCTACTTTTTGATTGGTACGTTGGTATCCCATACCTAGTGTAAAGTTCACCAGTTGAAGTTCGGCAAGACTTGCAGGGTTCAGCAGGTTCAACCGAATGCTATCCGTTGCTACGCCAAGTCCACCCATGGCTCTATTTTCGGCGGTTCCTTTAAAGTTTGTAGTACCCATTCCGTAAATAGAATACGGAGAAGTAGTTCCCTGTTGTGCAAATGTGCTTCCAGATATGAGCAGTAAGACTGCAATTATTATAATTCGCTTCAAGATATTTCTTTATTATGTTTTAGAATGTTCAATAGACCTTCCAACAATAAATTTGTGTTGGCAAAGATGTCATTTTTTATAGTATCACGCAAGAATTCTGCATCTCCTCCTGTTAAAACTACTTTTAAGCCAGGAAACTTCTCGCTATATGCATTTATGTATCCCTCTATTTCAAAGGCTATGCCTCGTAAAACCCCCGAATGCATCGACTCACTAGTGCTTCCTCCGATAATTGGCACCTCGGCAATCCGTTCTAATAACGGAAGATTCTCAGTAAACGTATGCATGGCTTTATAACGCATGTTCAATCCAGGCGAAATAGCACCTCCATGGTAGGCACCAGACGCATCGATAAAGTCGTAGGTTACACAGGTTCCCGCATCTACCACCAACACGCTCGTATTTGGGAATTGCTCAAAAGCAGCACTTACTAAAGCGATGCGATCTACTCCCAAAGTTTTCCGAGATTTATACTTATTAGTAAACGGCACGGGCAAATCACTGGTTAAGTACAAAAGCTTATAACGCTTTTCTAACCGCTGCTTGTCTTTTTCGTTTAGCGAACCAACCGACGAAAGAATACACCAATCCAAATCGGGATACTCTTTTTCCAACGCGTCTAGCTTCTCGCTTAAACCCAACACAGGAATACTGTTGCGATGCAACATAACTCCACTGGAATTAAAAACCGCGAGTTTTGCAAATGTATTGCCAATGTCTATTACTAAATCCATCTTCTTTGAAAACGGGAACAAAGTTACAATATTGATAAGAAACAGCACCTTGTTCTTCTAGCTATTTCAAACCAAGTAATTTATATGCTGATTTGTAGCTGCACAAGTTGGTTTCCTAATTATATTTAAAGCGTTTTTTATGAAAAACAAGGGTTTTGAAAGAAGAAAGTTATTTTTTATTATTTTATTTTTGACTCCTTCAAAAACACCTTTATACTTATTGAAATTTAAGCTTAAGTAATTGTTTCTCAATTCGTTTTGACAACCTATGCAATGGCAACAGACAGCCTTAAAGAGGCGGTTGTAGCTCAAAAAAAAGCTTCCCAAAAAAATAAAGACTCCGAAAGCTTGCTAATCTAAGAAACACGAATTATATTTGCATCACTTTGCAACAAGGGAAATCAACTTCCCTGACCGCAACGGGCGGTGCCTTAGCTCAGTTGGTAGAGCAATGGACTGAAAATCCATGTGTCCCTGGTTCGATTCCTGGAGGCACCACAATAAAAACCCTAACTTCTTTAAAAAAGCAGTTAGGGTTTTTTATTTTATACCCTAAAAATCAAAGTTTGGTTTAAATCTTACCAATACTAAAGAAGTTACTTGCTGTTCTTTCAAATTCATAACGTCTTATTTCTTGATGGTTTAGATAATTACTTTATTCAAATTTCTTATACTGAAAACACAAGTGCTTTAGGCTTAATAAAACAAAAAAAAATAGCATACAAATCATAGCCACCCATCTTCTAGCCTGTTGAACTTTTCTCAGATCATCCTTCTTGTCAACGTGATGTAACTTTCGAAGAACATATCTTACCAGTTTGAATCTTCCTTAAATCATTTATTTACTTTTTTGCATTGACCAAAAAACTAAGAAAAAACTCTAGACCAAACTTGTCCATCGGTCGACGCTCGTCAGTGCTGGCTAAAGTAAAGAAGTCAGAGGAAGCTTGTAAGCTTCGAAGTATATTCTTGGCTGACAGGTTTTACTTCTTAACGCCAACACTCCCGGTCAACACTCGACGTCCTGCGCAACGGCCATTTTTATTATCTATGCTTATCGAGTCAATATAATTGAATTTTTATAGCCTTTGTTCTTGTTTAGGAGCTTTTAAGTTTATTAATCAAGAATATAAATAGCAACTTAGTTACGTAACTTAAGTAAGTCACTATAACACAATGGTAAAGCAGAGGCAATTACTCTATTATAAAATAGATGAAAGTATGCATAAAATCTATGGTTAGTCTACAAATAACCAAGAAAATAAGAAGCCTTTGTTCATAGCATCTTCTGCTGTTTAATTTTTTATCTTTACCATAATAATTTCCTTGACTATTTACACCTACGAACTACATATCGCACCCAAACAAACCCACCCCATAAGACTACAAGACTATGGTGTAGGGATTTTTACAGCAGCACCTAGCAAATCGGCACTAAAGAAAGCAATCAAACGAAAGCAAATCTTAGTAAACGAGCTACCCGCTACTACGGCAATGTATATAAAGGAAGGAGATAGAATAGAACTACGCATTCCGCTAAGCCAAACAAGACATAAAGCTTTTCAACTAGAGCTAAACAGCTTATATGAGGATGAACACCTAGCTATAATTCACAAGCCTGCTGGTGTACTTACCAGTGGCAACTCGTTTAAAACCATTGCAAACGCATTGGCAGAAAACTTAAAGACCAGCACCGAACCAGATGCTCTTTTACCTCAGCCAGCACATCGATTGGATTTTGCAACTACTGGCGCCTTGGCAATAGGGAAAACCAGAAATGCACTGCATAAATTAAATCAGGCATTTGAAAAACAACAGGTGAAAAAAGTGTACTATGCGATATGTATCGGTAACCTATCTGAATATGGAACTATAGATTTCCCTGTGGACGGGAAGGAAGCAAAAACGTTTTATAAGGTCATAGATTGTGTAGATTCTCCACGGTTCGGACAGTTACAATTGGTGCAGTTATCACCCATTACTGGCAGACGACATCAATTACGAAAACATCTGTATGCTATGGGAAATCCTATTTTGGGAGATCCTACGTATTACAATGAGAACCATATTCTAAAAGGAAAAGGACTGTATCTCCACGCCTACTCTCTCCGATTGCAACATCCTGGAACAGGGGAAGATTTATATGTAGTTGACCCACTTCCAAAACGGTTCAGAAAGATTTTTGATTGCGATTTGCCTAACGACTTTCTTCTTTGGTAGAAGGAACCACCAATTGCTTCTCTTCTAGTTCGGCTATTACTTCTTTTTTCAAAAACAACAAGTAACGCGCTTGCGCTTGTGCAATAGAGATATTGTATTCGCGCTGAAAGCCTTCAAACTGCACAGGATATTTTGCTTCTAGCGAATCGTAATATACATCTAGATCTTTTGGACTTGGTAGCACAAACTCCACCTGCGTATCGAATCGTCTTAAAAGTGCCGTATCGATAAGTTTTAGCTGGTTGGTGGCTCCTACCAGCACTGCTTCTGGAGGAAGGTTGTCTATCAACTGTAAAATAGAGTTTACCACACGACGCATCTCGGAAGCATCGCTCGCATCCAAATCTCTACGTTGTCCCAACGCATCCAGCTCATCAAAGAAAAGCACAGCTTCTGTATTGGCTGCTTTTCTAAAAAGCATGGCAATATTTTTTGCAGTGTCTCCTAATTTAGAAGACACTATATTACTCAAGTTTACAATAAGCAAACGTTTTTTAAGCTCACTTGCTATAATACGTGCAGTAAAGGTTTTTCCACAGCCAGTGTGTCCGTGAAGCAACAAGGTGTTGCTAACTGGTAGTCCAAGCTTTATAAGAGGTATAGCGTGTTTGTGCTCTTTTATAAAGTTCACTATTTGCTCTTTCTTAGACTCTTCCAGCAGTAGTTCGTCTATGCTCACTTGTGGGCTTAACTCTTGGATATATAGTTCTTCCATCTTTTTACTTATACTTTTTTATCTAAAATAACCAATGTATTTCCCCCCATTACATCGGTAAGAATCTCATACGAAAACGCTTTGGGCAGGTTCTTCAAAAACATATCTCGCACCACATTGGTAAGTCTAACCTCAGCATTGAACAATACTTTTCCGCTTTTAT
This sequence comes from Flavobacteriaceae bacterium, assembly GCA_035307105.1. Taxonomy (GTDB): domain Bacteria; phylum Bacteroidota; class Bacteroidia; order Flavobacteriales; family Flavobacteriaceae; genus JAJYTI01. The sequence continues at coordinate 518 of DATGMW010000124.1, read as the reverse complement.
TGGTATGTTTTTCTATGTCTTGCCAAAACGCTTTTTCATAGAATCTTTCAGGAACGTGTTCTCCAATAAACAAATCCACAATAATCAAATCAAAGGTTTTCTTGTTGCTTTCCATAAACTCTCCTGCGTCTGCACAGACCACTTTTAAATCGCTATAAGCGGCAATCCCGAATTCCTCTTCGGCAATTTCAATTACTACTGGATCTATTTCTACTGCCACTATCGGATGGATATACTTAAACTTGGTACGCAAGGATTCTATTACCGATCCACCTCCCATTCCCAAAACCAAAACAGACCGCACGGAATCTAAAGGAATCTGTTCCAAACCATAGCTCAAAACCTTTTGCAAGCCGCCATAGGAGTAATTAACCCGTCCGTTGTCCAAGACTTTTTTGCCATCTCTCCATCCCACTTCTAGCCTTCCACTCACCTCCGACTCTATATACTTTGTTTGTGGCACCAGATAACTAAGCCATTTTTTCCAAGTTTCTTTTGTCATTCCTATCGGTACATTT
>DATGMW010000123.1:0-6471 GCA_035307105.1 Flavobacteriaceae bacterium | reverse complement strand
GAATTGTGGTTCGTGAATAGTTTTTTTGTTTTTCTGTGTTTTTGTAACTGGCCACTAGTTTTTGCTGATAGATGATAGCGTTATGTAGTTATGAACGTTATACTCTTCGCAAGCTCAGAGGTTATGGCGTTATGAATGGTTCGTGAATCGTTTTTTGTTTATCACTTAAATTCTTGTTCCAAGTTGTTTAAGCGCTTAATCGGTTAGTCACTCACTGGCTCGCTAGGTTAGAATATTAAGGTTAGAAGGATAATTGATAAATTAAAGAAACTATTATTCAATCTGAGTTTTTCTGTGTTTTCGTTTTTCTGTGTTTTTGTAACTGCAACTGGCAACTGGTTTTTTGCTGATAGCTGATAGCTAATAGCGTTACGGCGTTATGTCGTTATGCTCTTCGCTAGCTTAAAGATTATGGAGTTATGCCGTTATGCTCTTCGCTGGCTCAGAGGTTATGGATGTTATGAGTGGTTCGTGAGTTGTTTTTTGCTTAATACTAAAATGCTTTTAAACATTTGTATAGCGACTCGCTTGCCTCGATTTCCCGTGGGTGCCTCGCTTGGTTAGAGTTTGGGATTCAGAGGTCGGTGGGCAGGGATTGTCATTCCGACGAATGGAGGAACCTCTTCATCGCAAGAAAAAATTCGCAACTCTTTTTTGTTTTTCTGTGTTTTTGCAACTAGTTTTTGCTGATAGCTGATAGCTGATAGCTGATAGCGTTGTCGTTATGCTTTTTCTTAAGCTAGTTCATTACCACAAAGATAAAACCCCTAGCGGGGGTTTAACCATTGATAACCCCGATGTAATCGGGGGTATTAACTACTATGCTTATAGCAACCCCAACGTGGGTTGAACCACCTTATGATTTTAAGTGTATTCTGTATTTTAATATTGAATACGGATTAGATAGTTGCATCCGCTTTGGGGTTCTTTTTTTCACTCGCTGTTCGCCCCGTACTGCGCTTTGCTTGTAGGGGGTATCCTAGTTAAACCCCTTTGGGGTTTTGTGTATTATTAAAGGTTATAAACACTGCTGATTCGCGAGTCCTCTCGCGGACCTTTATATTTCCTCGCATTCATTCGCGTAAATTCGCATCCATTTGGATTCCCTCACAGAGATCTAGGAAATCCAACGAATCACGAATCACAAAAAACAGCGATAATCTAATGTTTTGTTAGCGATATTCCTTCCTTCAAAACTATCAATCCATTGCTAAAGGCCATAATTAACAAGAAAAGCAAGCAAGGTTTGAAGGATTTTTAGTAAACTTGGCATTGGTTTAGTTTTAACATTTAGAATATGCGTACAAGACTCGTTTTTTTAGCTCTTTTATTAGGAGTTTTTTCTGCTCTCGGGCAAAAAGAACTGCAAATGGAAGAGATTTGGGATGGTACTTTCCAAACCAAATCTTTATTTAGACTACACTCTCTAAATAATGGAGAGGAGTATACGGTAATGCAGTATGACTTTAATAGAAATAGAACTATAGATGTGTATCGATACGATACCGGAGAGAAAGTGCGCAGGCTGTTGAATGCGGCCGATCACTCAGAGTTGAAATCGCTTTTCCAGTATAGTTTTAGTCCAGATGAATCCATGTTGTTATTGGGTACCGAAAGACAATCGATTTATCGCAGATCGGTATTGGCAGTGTATTACGTGTTAGATATAGCAACTGGAGAATTACATCAGGTGGATTTCGATAAAATTCAAGAACCGACTTTCTCTGCAGATGGTTCTAAAATTGCCTACGGAAAAGAGAATAACCTTTTTATAAAAGACTTAAAAACACAAATTACTACGCAGGTTACCACCGACGGAAAACGAAACGAGATTATAAATGGAATCGCTGATTGGGTATACGAGGAGGAATTCGCCATCGTTCGCATGTTCGATTGGAGTGCAGACGGGAAGTATTTGGCCTATATAAGATTTGACGAAAGAGAGGTGCCAGAATTCTCAATGGATGTATATGGCAAAGCGCTTTATCCTACCCAACAAGTTTTTAAATATCCGAAAGCAGGAGAGAAAAACTCCGAAGTAAGCTTACATATTTACTCCTTAGAAGATAAAATCGCTAAAGCAGTAGATTTTTCAGGATTGGAAACCGACTATTATATTCCACGACTTAAGTGGACCAAAGACGCGCATGCTCTAGCAGTACAGCTAACTAATAGACATCAGAATATTCTAGACTTAGTATATGTTCACCCAGAAACCGCTTCTTATACAAAGGTGTTACACGAAACAGACGATGCGTACATCGATGTTACGGACGACTGGACGTTTATGGAGGATGGAAGCTTTTTCTGGACTAGTGAACGCGATGGATGGAACCACCTATATCATTACGATAAAAATGGAAAACTACTGCATCAGGTAACCAAAGGAGACTGGGATGTGACTAGGTTCTATGGTCTAGATGCAAAGAAAAATATGCTTTATTATCAGAGTACAGAAAATGGATCTTTGTTCCGTGATGTGTATAGTATAAAGACCAACGGAAAAAGCAAAAAACAATTGGTAGCCAATAAAGGAACTAACTCGGCTTCATTTAGTGCCGATATGAGTTTGTTTATAAACACCCATACTAGCAGTAAATCTCCTGCAACCTACACCTTACATCAATCCGATAACGGAAAGCTACTCCGAACTATTTTGGATAATAAGGAGGTTCTGGAAATGCTAGAGAATTATAACCTACCAGAAAAAGAGTACGGTACGATAAACATAAGCGGATACGATTTAAACATGTATACGTTTAAGCCTGTGGATTTCAATCCGAATAAGCAGTATCCCGTGCTTCTTTATCAGTATTCTGGTCCAGGCTCACAAACCGTAAGCGAATCTTGGTTGGGAGCGAATGATTATTGGCATCAGCTACTTACACAGCACGGCTATATTGTAGTTGCTGTGGATGGTAGAGGTACAGGATACAAAGGGAGCGAATTTAAGAAATTGACGCAAAAAGAACTTGGAAAGTACGAGGTGATAGATCAAATTCGAGTGGCAGAAAAATTAGGGAAAGAATCTTATATAGATGCCAGCAGAATTGGGATTTGGGGATGGAGCTACGGCGGTTTTATGTCGGCCAATGCTATTTTCCAAGCACCAGATGTTTTCTCTACTGCAATTGCTGTCGCTCCAGTAACAAGCTGGCGTTTTTACGACACCATTTATACCGAGCGTTACATGCAAACTCCTCAGGAAAACCCAAGTGGATACGACCAAAATTCACCGCTTACACATGCCGAGAATTTAAAAGGGAATTTATTGCTGGTTCATGGAACCTCCGATGATAATGTGCATGTAGATAACACCATGAAACTAATCGATGTGCTAGTACGAGCAAATAAAGATTTCGATTGGCTGATTTATCCGGATAGGGACCACGGAATATATGGTGGGAATACGCGTTTGCATCTGTATAATAAGATGACCGAATACATACTTAAAAACTTATAAACTTTAATATTTAGGAAATGGCTACAAACACACATGCAAATGAATTTTTAGGGCATCCAAAGGGACTGTTTGTTCTGTTCTTCACCGAGATGTGGGAACGTTTCTCTTACTACGGAATGCGCGGAATTCTAACGCTTTATTTAGTAGCATCTACCGCAGCTGCAGATCCAGGAATGGGCTGGAGTACCAAAGACGCACTATGGCTGTATGGATGGTACACAATGTTGGTATATGTAGCATCTATTCCAGGAGGTTGGGTAGCCGATAAATTCTTAGGGCAGAAAAGAACCGTTATGATAGGCGGTGGGTTACTGGTACTAGGACATGGAATTTTAGCTATTCCACAAGATTGGGCCTTTTTTACTGGCTTGGCGCTTATTATTCTAGGAGTTGGAGGATTAAAACCCAATATTTCTACCATGGTGGGCGGCTTGTATCCAGCTGGTGACATACGCCGAGATAGTGGTTTTACCATTTTCTATATCGGAATTAATATAGGTGCTCTACTAGCAAGTATATCTGTTGGTTTGGTTGCATATTACTATGGATGGCATTATGGTTTTGGACTAGCGGGCATAGGAATGTTCCTAGGACAATTGGTATTTATATGGGGACAGAAATATTTGGTAGGTGTAGGCGAGTTTACCGGTGGCGATAAAGTAACGCCAGAACAAAGAGAAGCAGCGAAGCGACCGTTGACCAAAATAGAGAAAGACAGAGTTATTGTACTATTGCTTTCGTTTTTAATCATCATCGTGTTCTGGGGTGCATTTGAACAAGCCGGAGGCTTATTAAACCTATATACCGATACAAAAATCGATAGACACATTGGTCTAAGCTGGTTAGAAGAGATTCCAGCTGCTGTATTCCAAGGGCTTAACTCCGCATACATTATAATCTTCGGTACCGCCGTAGGTGCATTCTGGGTGTGGTGGAAGAAAAAAGGGAGAGAATCTTCCTCTTTATTTAAGATGGCCATTGGTACCATTATTATGGGTCTGGGATATGTGTTTATGGTTTTCGCTTCTCAAGAAGCAAGCTCGGAGACTTTTGGAAAAGCTGCAATGTACTGGATTTTCTTAGCTTACTTATTCCACACTATTGGAGAGCTATCCGCTTCGCCAGTTGCCTTGTCTTTTATCACCAAATTATCCCCGTTAAAATATGCGTCCATAATGATGGGATTATTCTTTGCGGCAACAGGATTTGGAGATAAATTAGCAGGAAGCATTGGTTCTATGTCACAGCTAGTGCCTTACGAAGCCAAAGTGGGATATAATAAAGAGCAGATGACGGCTTTTATGGTGAAAGACAGCATAAAAACGAAAGACGATAAAAATAAAGTAATCACCATTTACGATTATCCTATCAATGTAGATTTAGCCTTTGAAGTGAAAAGCAAAGTGTATATGGAAGATGGTGAGATACTTTTCCACGAATATGAGTCAGACAAAGACTTTACCGATGCTTTTGAATTAGGCAAGGAAGACTATGCACACTTAAAAGAAACTTTAGAAGAACATGGGGTAACGAAACAGGATCCATATCATGCCAGAATTATCTTTGAAAAAGACGATGATGCGCGTGCAAAAATAGAAAACAAAGGAGATGGTGAGGATTACTATGCTAGTTTCGTATTGGAAGAGGAGCAGAGCAAAATGGAGCATAAAACCTTTGTAGGACTAGTAATATTTACCGTTGCATTTGGTTTATTACTACTTGTTTTCTTGAAAAGACTAAAACGTCTGACCCATGGTGCAGAAGATATGGAAGTAGAAAATGTATAAATAAAATCACAGTAAATAATGACGCGTATTTGGAAGTATATAGGTCTGTTTGGTTTGTTTCTTTTTGCAACCAACCAATTGCAAGCACAAGAGTTGGAGTGGATTCGAATGAACGAAGCACTTGAATTACAAAAGGAAAACCCCAAGAAGATCTTGATGAAGGTCTATGTAGAAAGCATTTGCGAAGAATGTGATCAGTTTGAGAAAGAAACCTTTAGCAATAAAAAGCTAATACGATATGTAAAGGAAAACTATTATACGGTTTACCTGAACGGAGAAGGAAATGATGTGGTGACCTATAACGACTTTGAATATACCAATCCGAACTATAATAAGGATAGCAAAGGGCGCAATAGTACCCATTTGTTTGTAAATGCATTGAAACTCGCTACCTATCCTAGTTTGGTTTTCTTTGAGTCCGATGGCAGTATTATTCAAGCTATTGGCGGATTCAAAGATGCACAGGAGTTGGAGCTATATCTAAAGATGGTCGCTACCGATGCCTACAAGGAGATTACCACTCCAGCTGCTTGGGAGGCCTATCAGAAAGAATTTAAAAGCAGCTTTTAGCAACTAGAATACTATTTAATCTACTATAGAAATAAACAATTAGAATTATGGCAGAATCGGCTACGTCAAAAAATAATTTCTTTGACTCAAATGTGTTAGGACACCCAGCGGGGCTTTTCGTATTGTTCTTTACAGAAATGTGGGAGCGGTTTTCGTTTTACGGAATGCGAGTATTGTTAATCAACTTCTTAACCATCGCTGCTATTGGTAGTAACCCTGGGTGGGAATGGTCTACAGGAAATGCAGGCGCTTTGTTCGGTACCTATGCTGGACTGCTATACCTAACGCCTATAGTGGGTGGAGTGATTGCCGATAAGTTTATGGGCTATAGAAATGCGGTGATTCTAGGTTGTATTATTATGACCGCTGGACACGCGTCTATGGCTTTCGAAACCGAACTTAGCCTCTATGTAGGATTAGCATTATTGGTGATTGGAACCGGTTTCTTTAAACCGAATATAACCTCTATAATCTCCGAAATGTATACCTATCTGCCTGAAAAGAAAGATGGCGCTTATACCATTTTCTATATGGGAGTAAACGCTGGTGCATTCTTTGGAATGATGCTTTGTGGCTACCTAGCAGAACGCGTTGGTTGGTCTTGGGGCTTTGGTCTAGCAGGAATCTTTATGTTGTTTGGAACCTTACAAT
>DATGMW010000122.1:0-4074 GCA_035307105.1 Flavobacteriaceae bacterium | reverse complement strand
CTGGCCTCACAAAAACAAGACCTGCGAAAAAAAAGATAGGATCGACGATTAAAAAACAACTAAAAGCTGGTCTGAAATAACGACTTTTGACTTAAAGAACAAATTTTAAAAAAGCAAATTAGGAACTTGCGGATTTAAGGTGTATATAAATATACTAATTAAAACAACTATAAAATAAGAATAAAATATTCATCATTCTTCGGAACATGAGATCCCGAAACAAGTTCGGGATGACAGGTTAGAGACAGAAAAAGCGAATTAGCCAATATTCGAATTAACGTGCGATTAACAATAAAGCAAAAATACAGTAATCGTTTTTCTAACCAATAAACGATTAAACAACTAACCGCGAAATAGCCAAAGGCTATGAAGCCACACGAATGTCCGTTTAAAAGAACACTTTTTCTTCACACACATGTTTACTTGTTCCCAGGTTCACAAGTTCACTAGTTACCTAAAAACCAATCGATACAATATCCCCTTTTCACTAGCGTAAGCAGTGCTGTCGTTCACAAAAGAAATTTTGTCTAAGTTTTTATCGGATAATTTTTCCCAGTCTTTTACATTATTGGAATAGGCAATACCATTCTCGCCGATAGAAAGCATGGATTTCCCTACGCTGTTTGGTACAAATACTACTTGTTTTTGCAGTCCAGGGTACGCAGCATTACCAAAAAGCTTCCATGTCTTTCCTCCATCTTTCGTATAGGCTTTATTTCCTTTATTAAAAGTTTTGTCTTTCCACTTGCCACCTATAATTACCCCATGATTTGCATCGAAGAAATCGATAGAGAATATTCCTGAGCCTTCTTCCCCTTGAATAATTGGTGTGGTGTATACCTCCCAATTTTCTCCGTAATCTGCAGAGTGGAAAACACGTGCTTTCGTTCCGCCAGTAGCAACCCATATATGACTTCCGTGTACACTAATATTACTATTGCTAGAGGCAAACAACAACTCGCCTTCTTCTAAAGGCGGTAAAGCTTCGCAAGAAATTTCCTCCCAGGTTTTTCCGCCATCCAAGGTACGTGTCATAGCAAGACAATCGCTATTTTCACGCTCTCCTACAAGAATTCCTTTCTCGGCATCCCAAAACGCCATCACATTATAAAACACCTCTTCGGCTTCTTGAATATATACCGATTCTAAATTTTTTGCTCCCTCGTGGTCATAGTCCAGCTTGTAGACCAAAACGGGTCGTGTGGGATGTAATAAGTACACCACACTATCCTGTACGGTAATGCTTTTAAACTTTAAAATGGTTTCATTATAACGCACCGAGGCCATCTTTGGAATCCCATTTTGGAGTACGCCTACCCTACCTTCGCCAGCAGAAAACCAGATATTCTCGGCGTTTTTAGCCTGTAAGTCACGAATTGTTTGTAAACTATCGGCAAACACCTCTTCTATTTGTACTTCTGTAAAACTTGGCGTACTCTTAGAACAGGAATAAAGACCGAAAATCAATGGTAAAAGATAAAAAAGACGCATATTTTATATTTTTGCCAAATGTAATCAAAACAATTCATTGGTAAAGAATTACCTTTGTACCGAATTTAATAGAATATGAAACTACATAGAAATTTAGTATTTGCTACCATCGATAGTTTGGATGAGATATTCAACCATAACAAACAAGCTAGTAAGGTATTGCAAGGCACATTGAAAAGAGATAAGCGTTGGGGTTCTAGAGACCGCTCGTTTATAGCATTAACCACTTACGACATTGTACGTTGGAAGCGTTTGTACGCCGAAATCGCCGATGTTACTTCCCCATACAAACGCGAGGACCTATTTAGAATGTTTGCTGTTTGGGCAACCCTACGCGGCATTCGCTTACCAGATTGGAAACAGTTTGAAGGGACGCCAACACGTCGCATCAAAGGAAAGTTTGATGAATTAAGTCAGATTAGAAAATACCGAGAATCTATTCCAGATTGGCTGGATGAAGTAGGAGAAAAAGAACTTGGTAAAAAATGGGATAAAGAACTCGCTACCTTAAACGAGCAAGCCGAGGTTATCCTTAGAGTAAACACCTTGCAGACAAGCCTTCCTGAAGTGCAAAAAGCTTTGAGTGAAGAAGGGATAGAAACAGAAACCATCAAAGGCTATCCAGATGCACTGAAACTGGTAGAACGTGCCAATGTATTCGGAACAGAAGCCTTCAAAAAAGGATTCTTTGAAGTACAAGATGCTTCCTCACAACTAGTAGCCTCCTTCTTGGAAGTAGAGCCTGGAATGCGTGTGGTAGATGCTTGTGCAGGTGCAGGAGGAAAAACCTTGCATTTAGCTGCACAAATGGAAAACAAAGGACAGATTATCGCGCTAGACATCTACGAAAGTAAATTACATGAGCTAAAACGTCGCGCTAGAAGAAACCAAGCGCATAACATTGAAACTAGATGGATAGAGAATAATAAAGTGATAAAGAAACTTCACGGTCAAGCCGATAGATTATTGTTGGATGCACCTTGTACCGGACTGGGCGTTTTAAGACGTAATCCAGACTCCAAGTGGAAATTAAGTCCGGAGTTTCTAGACGAAATCCGTAAAACCCAGCAAGAGATTCTACAAGACTACTCTGCTATGGTAAAAGATGGCGGAAAAATGGTATATGCTACTTGCTCTATCCTACCTTCAGAAAACCAGGATCAAGTGGTTGCTTTCTTAAAAAGTGAAGCTGGACAAGCATTTAAACTAGTAAAAGAACAAGCTGTGAGTCCAAGTCAATCTGGATTTGATGGTTTTTACATGGCATTATTAGAGAAAAAGTAAGCCATGAGAAGTATCCCATTTATACTGCTTTTCTTTATCGGTTTGTTTTCTTATGCGCAACAAGCATATTATGATGGTATAGATTTTACCTTACCCCCAGAGCAACTATATAGTATTTTGCAGGAAAAACTAGAAGACTATCATACCTCCTACACGTATGGAGAGGCTAGAGATATGATGAAGGTAGCCGACAAATGGAAGGAAGATAGTTCACAGGTAGTGCTTATTTATGGGTTTGACGATGAGGATAACGATTGTACTACCGATTACACAAGAAATAACAACCACTTTGGTGGGCAAAACTGCGAATACAATCGCGAACATGTATTTGCAAAAAGCTTGGCCAATCCACCTATGGGACAAAGCAATAACAATACGATAGGAATTGCTGCCGATCCGCACAATATAAGAGCATGCGACCAACGTGCAAACCAAATACGAGGCAACAAACGCTTCGGACCTGGAAGTGGAAATGCTAGAGTAATCGGAAATCACTGGTATCCCGGAGATGAGTGGAAAGGAGATGTAGCACGTATGATGATGTACATGTACGTGCGTTACGACAAGCGCTGCCTACCTACCCTAGTCGGCGAAGGACCTACACAAGGCGCTAGCAACATGCTGGAGCTGTTCCTAAAATGGAACATAGAAGATCCTGTAAGCTACATAGAAATACAACGCAACGATTATATTGAAGATACCTACGGAAGCAGAAATCCATTTATAGACAACCCCTACCTAGCAACCATGCTATGGGGTGGTGATGCAGCAGAAGATACTTGGGGCATATTAAACACCGCAGATCAGGTTTGGCAAGAAAGTATTTCGGTATATCAAAGCTCTACGTCCGATAACATTTGGATAGAATCCTCTACAGGAAATACAGATTATACCTATACCCTATACAACCTAACCGGACAAGAAGTTCTACACAACAAATCCTCTACAAAAAGTAAACAAGAAATTCCTACAAATAACTTAGCTCCTGGAGTGTATATTTTATCTATTCAAGGAGGAAATAGTTCGGTGAATAGACAGATTTTGGTGAAATAACAAGTGAACGAGTAAACAGGTAAACTTGTGAACAAGTAAGTATAGAAAAGAGATGTTCTTTTAAACGGAAAAACTTTTTTTGTCTTTTTGTATTTCTGTGTTTTTGCTTTATGGTAACTCGCCTGTCCCGAGAACTCGGGATAACGAGTGAACGTGTAAACCTGTGAACAGGTGAACAAGTAATATTATTGCAAAATCGCTAATTAGAAAATTCGCTAATTTACTTTTCCTCTCTCGCACCACGTA
>DATGMW010000121.1:0-3986 GCA_035307105.1 Flavobacteriaceae bacterium | reverse complement strand
CCAGCTGAATAATACCGGTACTACAAAGAGGGTGATCAAAGCGATTAACATGCCTCCAAAGCTTGGTATAGCCATTGGAATCATGATGTCGCTACCTCGTCCTGTAGAGGTTAGAATTGGCAGCAGGGCCAGAATAGTTGTCGCTGTGGTCATTAAACAAGGACGTATTCTTTTCTGTCCTGCTTCGACTACCGAGGCGCGGATTTCCTCTACATCCTCTGGTTCATTTTTATCAAAAGTTTGCGTTAGGTAAGTGGCCATTACCACCCCATCGTCGGTTGCAATTCCGAATAGGGCGATAAATCCTACCCAGACGGCTACACTTAAGTTAATTGGGTTGATTTGGAAAAGCTCTCGAAGGTTTGCACCTAAGAAATTGAAGTCTAAGAACCAGTCTTGTCCATACAACCATATCATAAGGAAACCACCAGCAAATGCAACGGCGATTCCAGAGAATACCATTAAGGAAGTGGACACCGAACGGAATTGGAAATAAAGAATTAAAAATATAATACCCAGCGCCAAAGGCACAATGATGGATAGCGTTTTCTCGGCTCGTATTTGATTTTCATACGTACCTGTAAACTGATAGTTTATTCCACTAGGAACGATTAACTCGCCACTTTCTATCTTTTCCTGAATCAAACGTTGCGCATTTTCTACTACTTCTACTTCTGCATAATCATCTTCTTTATCGAAAATAACATGTCCCACCAAAAAGGTGTCTTCACTATTAATAGCTTGAGGTCCTTGCTCATAACGGATTTCCACAAGCTCCCCCAATGGTACTGGATTGCCATTTTCTACAGGAACATAAATATTTTCCAAATCCTCTGGACTGTCCCGCAATTCTCGCGGATAGCGCACTCTAACGCCATAGCGTTCTCTTCCTTCTACGGTTTGTGTTAATTGCATTCCTCCAACAGCTATTTCTAGGATTTCTTGAACATCTCCTATGCTGATGCCATAACGAGCTAATCGATCTCTTTTAATATCTATCAACATATATGGTTTACCAACGATTCGATCGGCAAAAACAGCGCTTACTTTTACACCCTCGGCATGTTTTAAAATTTCTTCGAGTTCTATTCCAAATGCTTCTATCTGTCTGAGGTCTTGTCCTCTTACCTTAACTCCCATAGGAGCGCTCATCCCGGTTTGTAACATGACTAACCGCGTTTCGATTGGTTGCAGTTTTGGCGCTGAGGTTACCCCTGGAAGTTTGGTCACTCTAACAATCTCATTCCAAATATCATCTGTAGATTTAATTTCTGGACGCCAGTTTCTGTAAAACGCACCATTATTATCGGGAATTAGATCCTTGTCTTTTACGTAATAATAGTCTGCCGTAGCGGTACTCTTAGCGTTTTCCTTTTCTTTTCTATTTGGATTTTGAACGAGTCTACCATCTTTAAGTACGAAGAGTCCATCTTCATTTATTTTAAATTTTTGACGCTTGCCATTTTCATTTAGGGCGTATTCAGACTTGTATTGAATTACATTCTCATACATCGATAGGGGAGCAGGGTCGAGGGCAGATTCCACACGTCCAGCTTTACCAACCACCATGCTGATTTCAGGAAGGCTAGCTACGGCCATATCCAGTTGTTGTATGACTCGCTTATTCTCTTCGACACCCGAATGCGGCATGGAAGTAGGCATCAACAGAAAAGTACCTTCATCTAAAGAAGGCATAAACTCCTTTCCTGTATTCTTCATAATCATAAATCCAAAGACAACAATTGCTGTCGGAATAGAAAGGAATAAAATTTTGTTGTGCAATGCCCAATTAAGAATTCTGGTATAATAATGTAGGAATACCCAGAAGGAGGCTAATAGTCCAAAACAAATTAAGCCAACGAAAAATAAGTTGTACGTAAAACTTTTATCCACTCCTAGAGGACGCCAGAACTCAGCTAATAAAAATATAACTGCTAAAGCTGATATTAATATATTTATAGTGTTGGCACGTTTGTCAGATAGCGTAAGCTTACTTGAAATTTTAGATGTTATTTTCTCGTTTTTAAATAAGCCTGTTATGCCGAATCCAATTAAAATGAGTCCTAACCAATAACCATAAGCTATGGCAATAACTCCTAGTAGGATTAAAATTCCATGAAGTAAATTTCCAGCTGCTTTTTTAATATTTCTTCTTCTGAAAAAATAGGCTGCAAAAGGTGGAATAAGGAATAAGGCAACCAAAAGAGAAGCAGCAATTGCGGCTGTCTTCGTGAAAGCAAGCGGACGGAATAATTTCCCTTCTGCACCAATCATCGCAAATACTGGAATAAAACTGATGATTGTGGTTAATACAGCGGTTAGAATAGCACCAGAAACCTCAGCACTAGCATCGTAAACAACTTTATTAATAGGTCGTTTTAAACCCGTGTTGCGATAATGTTCTTCATCATCATCTAGATGCCTTAAAATATTTTCTGTGAGGATGATACCGATATCAACCATCGTACCAATAGCAATGGCAATCCCCGAGAGTGCAACGATGTTGGCATCTACATTAAAGAATTTCATTGCTATAAAAACCATCAGAACGGCCACTGGTAAAAGCCCTGAAATAAGTACAGAGGCTCTTAAATTAAAGACCATGATGATGATTACAAATATGGTTATGAGCACTTCTAAACTTAAAGCTTCATCAAGTGTGTTTAATGTTTCTTGAATCAATTCAGAACGGTCGTAAAAGGGCACTACAGTGAGTTGGGATATAGTTCCATCAGAAAGTTCTTTAGAAGGTAATCCTGCTTTTAGTTCTTCTAGTTTGTCTTTTACATTATTTATAACCTCCATCGGGTTGGCACCATATCGTGCGGTAACAACGCCACCTACAACTTCAGCACCTTCTTTATCTAATATGCCTCTTCGTGGTGCTGGCCCTAAGTTTACATTAGCTATGTCTTTAATTCTAATAGAAGTATAGTCTTTAGAAGTAACCACCGCGTCTTCTAAATCGGCCACACTTTTTATATACCCCAAGCCTCGTACAAGGTATTCCGCTTGATTGATTTCCATGGTTTGTGCCCCGATTTCTCTATTGCTTTCTTTAACAGCTTTGACTACTTGATCTAGTCCAATATTGTATTGACGCATTAGCTCTGGTTTCACATCGATTTGATATTCCTGAACATAACCACCTATAGATGCTACTTCGGAAACACCACTTGCCGATGATAGGGCATATTTTACATAGTAATCTTGTATACTACGCAATTCATGCAAATCCCAACCTCCAGTAGTATTTCCATCTTTATCACGTCCTTCTAAGGTGTACCAAAAAATTTGTCCAAGACCTGTGGCATCTGGCCCTAAAGATGGTTGCGCGTCGGCAGGAAGTAAGCCCGATGGCAAAGAATTTAGTTTTTCTAAAATACGACTTCGACTCCAGTAGAATTCCACACCCTCTTCGAAAATGATATAAATACTTGAAAAACCGAACATCGAAGAACTTCGTATCGTCTGTACCCCTGGAATTCCTAAGAGGGTAGTGGTAAGCGGATACGTAATTTGATCTTCAATATCTTGTGGGGAGCGACCGGGCCATTCGGTATAAATAATCTGTTGGTTTTCCCCTAAATTGGGAATAGCATCAACGGCAACAGGATTGGTAGGTAAAAAACCTGTATTCCAGTTAAAAGGTGCGTTTACAACGCCCATACCTACAAAAAGTGCGAGTAACAAGACAGCAATTAGCTTGTTCTCTATGAGAAATTTTATGCTTCTATTTAGCATTTAGAATGATTGTTAAGCAGTTATACATTAGTCAATACGCTGATTGTCTCAGAATATTAAATACAATAAAGGTAGCCTCGTATAAGGATATACCAAGGAGCACCTACAAGTAAATGAGGTGTTGAAATGTATTATGCCATATCAGGGGGTGTCCAAACAGGGAATAGTGGCGTCTGCTTATTGGACGAAGGTAATGGAAAGCCATGTACCGCATGCGCAGCAAAAAGCTTAATTTCTTTGGT
>DATGMW010000120.1:0-2062 GCA_035307105.1 Flavobacteriaceae bacterium | reverse complement strand
CAAAACGCTGTTGGAACTTATGAATACCCTCTAAAAGTTGCTCTGGCTGGGTGTAATCTCCAGTTTTTCTAGCCTCTTTTATACTATGGTAATATAGCGGTAAAACATTTTTTACGAATAGGGAATCCTGTCCTTGAAAATTACTTTCACCCAATTCCATTCTAGAAATCCACTTATTGTTTGGGCTTTGTGGCTCTGGAAATATTTTCAATATACCACCACTCAATGCCAAATTAAGCAAGTAGTAATTCTCATGTGCGGTTAAAAAATCCTTTTCAAATTGCGAAGGGTTTGTCTTTTTAGATGCTCTTTCTAAAGATTCAGTAAGTTTATAATTTCCTTTGCTATCAAAGAAATCTATTAAAGCCACACGTGTTGTTGCTTTATCTACCCCGATTACTTTTCTAATGCTATCGTTCCCTCTTGGCAGATAGATAAGTGGTGCATGGAGCCAGTGCATAGGCTCTTCACTCATAGAAATAAAAACCTGATTTGGATCTAGTCCTTTGTACTCATTTCTTTGACTCACACGGCGCAACAACTCACTTGCAAATGTGTTTATAGGCTTCATTCGCCCTTGATCCTGAATAATTAGGTGCGCAAACTTATCGGCATGCGCTTTGCTTACCGCTCTGCTGATTATTACAGAATCTACATACTCTTCTTTAAGCTTCACCACCTCGTGTTGGTGATTGTCTTCAATTTTTGTAGCCTCCTGCTGCACCTCCTCTACCTCATGTGTATGATTAGGATCGCTGTGATCGTGAGTTTCTTGTGCAAAACCAAATGGTGCTATAAGAAGCAGTAATATGGTAAGTAATTCTGCTTTTCTTTTTTGTAATTTTTTCAATCGTCCTCTAAGTTTTCCAAAACGTGAATTTCTATCGAATAGAATTGCCAACAATCCTAAGTATAATATTCCGTAACCTATATAAGTAATCCAAGTTCCCCAGAAATCGTGGTTCACGGACAATACAGTTCCCTTTTCATCTGGATCAAAACTAGACTGGAATAATCGGTAGCCATCGTAATCTAAAATATGGTTCATATATATTTCATAATCAAATGGCTCTCCTTTTCTATCGTCGTATACGGTAACATCGCTTTGGAAAGATTTGTATGCGGTTTCTGTTCCTGGAAATTTCTCCCCTATAAACTCTCTAAGCTCCACTCTAAATGGCGTTCTATAAATTTTGGAAGAGTAAGCCACATGTACTGTTAAACCAGCCACCTCAACACTAGTCGGACTTGGTGCATATCCGCGTCCACCAAGCAAATACA
Source organism: Flavobacteriaceae bacterium (assembly GCA_035307105.1). GTDB lineage: Bacteria > Bacteroidota > Bacteroidia > Flavobacteriales > Flavobacteriaceae > JAJYTI01. The sequence goes on along the minus strand of DATGMW010000120.1, from coordinate 781 downwards.
TTCTTTTTGTTTCGCCGGCGCTAGTAACATCTAGAATTAAACCTTCTTTTGCATTTACTGCATCTTCTCCTTCGGCACGTGTAATAGCCAAATCTCCTTTTACAAGGTGTTGTGGTAGCACAAAAGACATTCCTGCAAGGTCATATAATGCTCTAAGCCTAAGATCTTGTAGTTCATGAGCATATACATCGTCAGTTTTTTGCGTTGCCATTGTCATTACCGAACCACCATATGGCGTTTCCATGGTAAAGTGATCGGTTTGTTCGTCGTAGTATAGGTTAATAGCTCCTTCCGTTTTATTGTTTAAGGAAAACAGCAAACCATTTATACTGGTTACCCCACCTAGTTTTATCCAGTGGCTTTCTCTTACGCCTTCACTACTCTCTACAACTTCTAAATATTGTTCTCCATCTTGGTTTGGAATAACGCCATGTTTGGCACTCTCAAAGTAATCCACATAAGAGATTTGAACGTCTTGTTCTTGGTAGTTGGATTTAATGGTAAAGTTGTTGTTTAATCGCTCATCAAATCGAACCTTCTTCTTCGGAACCACACGACGTTGTACGACGCCGTCTACCTCATAACTTCCATCTATATAAGCCTTTATATAGGTGTCTTCCGATACAATCATGTCGGAGGATTCTCCTTCACGGATATGCATTATTCCTTCGTAGCTGATGTATCGTGTGATGAAAGCTCCTAAGAATATCAACAAAAACGCAAGGTGTAAGCTTAAAGTTGCCCAGTTTTTGAGTTTGTGTAGTTGGTATCGTTTTATATT
>DATGMW010000119.1:0-4271 GCA_035307105.1 Flavobacteriaceae bacterium | reverse complement strand
ACATTATTGATATCGAAGCGGTTGCAGAAATCTCAAAAAAGCATGATTTACTTCTAGCGGTAGATAATACGTTTGCAACGCCATATTTACAACGTCCGCTAGAGCTAGGAGCAGATATTGTGATGCACAGCGCTACCAAATATTTAGGAGGCCATAGCGATGTGGTGTTGGGTGGATTGATTGTAAGAGATAAAGACTTAGTCGATAAGTTATACTTTATTCAAAATGCTAGTGGAGCTATTCCAGGGCCACAGGACTGTTTTTTGATGTTACGCGGTCTTAAAACCCTACATGTACGCATGCAACGCCATGGTGAAAACGCGAAGATGGTAGCAGAATATCTGGCGAAACATCCTAAAGTTGAGAAAGTATATTGGCCAGGATTTTCAGATCATCCAAATCACGAAATCGCCAAAAAGCAGATGAAGGATTTTGGAGGTATGCTGTCGTTTACCACCAAAAACAACGACTACGACGCTGCGATTAAGATGGTAGAAAAACTAAAAATATTTACCCTTGCCGAAAGTCTAGGTGGGGTAGAAAGCTTGGCAGGTCACCCAGCTAGTATGACGCATGCTAGTATTCCAAAGGAAGAAAGAGAGAGGACAGGAGTGGTAGACTCTTTGATCCGATTGAGTGTTGGGATTGAGGATGTCGACGATATTATAGGAGATTTAGATCAAGCTCTAGCTTAGAAGCGCATAGTATATTAATACAAAAGAAATCCATTCGCCCTTGATTTTAGGCTTTAGTTTTATTGAACCACTACAATTACAAAGTAAAAGAGAGGGAAAATTCCAAAAAAGACATTACTTTGTAGCTAGGTTAATTAGCATCTGTTTTTCTATGAAAATTTTACGAGTCACTATACTACTCTTCCTATTGCCATTTTTTGTTGCTGCACAAGATATTTCTACTGGTTGGGAAGCACATTTTTCTTACAACCACATTGTCGATTTAATTATAAAAGACAATAAAATATACGCAGCAAGTGAAAATGCTGTTTTTACTTATGATATTCATACCAGTGAAATGCACACTATTTCTACCGTTGATGGCTTGGATGGAGGAAGCATCACTAGTTTCGGATACTCCGTAGACAGCGATATGTTACTTGTAGGCTATGAAAACGGACTCTTACAATTAGTGGATTTAGAGGAAATAACAGTTCGTACTTTTGTTGATATTGTTGAAAAACACTCTATTCAAGCGAATAAAAAGAGAATCAATCACATACGTATGGAAGGTAATCACGCTTACATCAGCACCGATTATGGTATAAGCGTGTTCAATATGTCTAGGCAAGAGTTTGGGGATACGTATTATATCGGTTATTTAGGTTCTCAATTAGAAGTGAAGCAAACAGCGGTGTTCAACGGGCATATCTACGCTGCTACTCCAGGAGGAATTAAGCGTGCATTGGCCAGCAATCCCAATCTTATTGATTCAAGTCAATGGTTTACTAGGGAAGCAGGAGATTACAAAGCAGTGCAAGTGATAGGAGGAGAATTATATGCTTGGCGTGGTGGTAGAGAAGTGCAACGTTTGGAGAATGATAATTTTGTCACTATTTATACACACGAAAGCGACATCATAGATTTTCGAACTTCTAGAACAAATATAGTTTTAACAACACTAACGAAAGGCTATGCCTTTACCCCGGACTTTACTTTAGAAAGCGAGATGTATATCGGTGTAGAAAACCTTGATGTGGATGCGCTATATACCGTTGGTACTGCCGAAGATGGCATGTTTTTTATGGGAACTAATAGTAAAGGAATTTTACATAACGGATTCTCGGGAGGCACAAATTTGCAGATTATTCCCGATGGACCTTTACATAATAGCGTGTTTACGGTAGATGCATATAATGAGGAGGTTTGGATTGGGTATGGCGATGTAACTTTTGGTTATAATCCATATCCTATAAAAGAGCGTGGGATAAGTAAGTTACAAGAAGCGTATTGGATAAATATCCCGTTCCAAGACGTATATGATGCTAATGATTTAGTCAAAGTACGCATCAACAAACAAAATCCTTCCGAGGTGTATTTTACCTCTTATCAGAAAGGCTTACTACAAGTAAAGGACGATATACCAACAAAGCTTTACAACCAAACAAACAGTGTATTGAGTATTGGAAAAGGGTCCGCTAGTTTTGGTATTCGTTTGTACGGATTGGATTTCGATAGAGATGGAAATCTTTGGACCGTACAAACCGGTGTGCGCCATGGATTAATTCGCTTTACTCCAGAAGGCGGATCTACCAAAGTGGATCTAGATGGGGTTATTCCATACGACAGAGAACTGTCCTTAACAGATTTAGTAGTTACAAAAGAAGGCTATATTTTCTTTGGAACGGCACATAACGGCGTGGTTGGTTACAATCCGCAAACAAAAAAGTTTAACCGAATTCGCCAAGGTACTACGGGTGGGCTAACAGGAGGATATAACCGTGCGTTGGCAGTCGATCTGCAAGATAGATTGTGGATAGGAACTGGTAGAGGCTTACGAGTTTTGCAAAACACTAGTAATTTCTTTAATGTTTCCAATCCAGTAGCGCGACAAATAATCATCATGGATGGAGAGGTTGCGCAAGAATTATTATTTGAGATTCCAATCAACGCCATCACGGTAGATGGATCTAACAATAAGTGGATTGCAACTTCAACCTCAGGAGCGTTTTATGTTTCTGCTACCGGACAAGAAACTATCCACCATTTTACAAAAGACAATTCTCCTTTACCATCCAATGATGTACAAGACATTGCAGTAGATCCCGAAAGCGGAAAAGTATACTTGGCTACCACCAGAGGTTTGATGAGCTTCCAAGGAACCGCTACTGCCGCACGAAACGACCTTGGCGGACTTCATGCTTTCCCAAATCCGGTACGTCCTGAATATGACGGGATGGTTACCGTTTCTGGATTGATGACCAATACCAATGTAAAAATCACCGATTTAGAAGGAAACCTTGTGTTCGAAACCACTTCACAAGGTGGAACGGTGCAATGGGATACGCGTGCATTTGGGCGACATAAAGTGGCCTCTGGCGTTTACTTTATTATGGCGAATGCTAACGATGGCACCACTACTAAAGTAGCCAAAATCATGATTATTCGTTAAAATGCCGATAAGCACCCAAGCTATTGTTCTCTCTGCTATTAAGTATGCCGATGCCGATTTAATCGTTACTTGCTATACCAAAACAGATGGTATAAAAACCTATCATGTGCGTGGCGTACTTAAGTCTAGAAGAGGAAAGTTTAAAGCCTCTAGTTTCTTACCGTTCACACAACTCGACATCGTAGCTCGACATAGAAACAAAGGCACGATGGAATACCTTAATGAAACCAGGCTTAGCGTGCCGTATGACACGTTGCATACCGATGTGATAAAATCCTCTTTGGTCATGTTCTTATCGGAAGTATTAAAAAGCGTAATCCGAGAAGAAGAAGCGAATCCTGCCTTGTTCCATTTCTTGCAAACAGCATTAATCGATATGGACAAGAGAGAAAATGTAGGGAACTTCCATATATACTTTTTACTCGCTTTAAGTCGTTACCTAGGCTTTTTTCCAGATTCCAAATCTCAGGGTTTATATTTTAATATGCTAGAAGGAGTTTTTCAAAATGCCAAAACCAACGCTTATTGTGTACAAAACGAAGCTTCTGCAAGTCTTTTTAGCGTGCTAAATGATTTAGATTGCATCCATGACTTGCCTATTAGTAAAACACTTAGAAAGGAGCTTTTGACTTTATTGCTTACTTACTATCAGCTTCACGTGGAGGGCTTCCGACAGCCTCGCTCTTTAAAGATTTTAGAGCAATTATTCCGATAAAAAACTTCCTTCTTACACTCCTTCAAGTATTAATCATTTGTAAAACCTCAATCAATTGTAACTATAAGTGTAATAAAGACCTAATTTTGCGAGAATAAATTTTAGGAAGATGCAGAAGAATATCCGACAAGCAAAGGCAGAAGACGCCTATTTAGTAGCCCCATTAATCGTTCAGGCCATGGGCGAGTTAGCATGTGACTACACTGGAAAAGAAACCATAGAGCATGCTATACCGCTTTTTGAAACGCTTTTCAAGAAGACAGAGAATCAATACAGCCATGATAATACTTTGGTTTTTGAAGAGAATGGACATATTTTAGGTTCAATAACTACTTACGAAGGTAAAAATTTAGTGGAATATCGCGAGAAGCTTCTTGCCTATATAGAACAAGAATATGCTGTGGTAGACTTAAAATTGGAAGATGAAACG
>DATGMW010000118.1:0-24447 GCA_035307105.1 Flavobacteriaceae bacterium | reverse complement strand
TAACGATAAAACTCAATAGCCTTTTCAGTGGACTCTGCATCGATACCACCTATAGCTCGGTCGTTGGTTTTAAGCTCGTAGATTATGTTTCCAGGCAATACACGCTCTGGACAGTAAGCGAAATAAATACTAGACTTTAATTCTGGTCTTAGTTCGTATACCAACTTTTGCATCCACTCTGTTGTTCCAATCGGGCTAGTGGACTCTAGAATGACCAAAGCATCTGGTTTTAAGCATGGCACAATAGCTTCTACAGCTTGTTGTACATAATCTAGGTTCGGAACGTTATTCTCTTTAAAAGGTGTAGGAACGGCTATTAAATAGACGTCTGCTTCTATTGGTTTTGTTGTGGCATGCAAAGTACCACGTTTTACTACATTGTGTACCAAACCCTCTAAATCTGGTTCTACAATGTGAATAGCTCCTTTGTTTATGATATTTACCACCTCTTCGGATATATCTACCCCAGTTACTTGTAAGCCTCTACTGGCTATTAATGCTGCGGTAGGTAGGCCTATATAGCCTAAACCCATCATTACTACACTAGGTTTTACTTGCATGTGTCTAAATTTTTTATAATCTCTACTATTCGTTGGGATGCTGTACCGTCGCCATAAGGGTTATGTAGTGCACTCATCCTATTATATCGTTCGGTATTGTGCAGTAAATCTTCGGTTTCTGATACTATTCTATCGGTATCGGTACCGACCAAAATCACCGTACCCGCTTCTACCGCTTCGGGTCTTTCGGTAGTATCGCGCATTACCAAAACCGGTTTTCCTAAACTCGGTGCTTCTTCTTGCACCCCACCGCTATCGGTAATAATTAGCTTAGAGCGATGCATGAGCCAAATAAAATCTTGGTATGCCAAAGGCTCAAGTAACTTTATATTAGGAATGTTTTGCAAGTATTTCTTAACTGGTTCCTGTACGTTTGGATTCAAATGTACAGGATATATCAATGCTATTTCTGGATTGTTCTTTGCTATGATTTGCAATGCTTTACAGATACGCTCAAAACCTTCTCCGTGATTCTCTCTTCGATGTCCTGTTATCAATAGTAAGGTTCTCTCGCCTAACCAATCTTCCGTCTCTTGAATAAGAGGACTAGGTGTCTTGGTAACGGTTTCTACACTGTGCATTAGCGCGTCGATTACCGTGTTGCCAGTAACAAATATCTGATCGTCGGCAGTTCCTTCTTTTAATAAGTTGGCTTTCGCCCGATCGGTTGGTGCAAAATGCAGGTCGGTAAGTCTTCCAGTAAGTTGTCGGTTCATCTCTTCTGGGAAAGGTGCCCATTTATTGAAGGTACGCAAACCAGCTTCTATATGGCAAACTTTAGAACCATTGTAGAACGCAGCCAAAGCTGCAATAGAAGAAGTAGTAGTATCGCCATGAACATAGACGAAATCTGGATTGTAGTCTTCTAAAACCGATTGCATCCCTGTGATTATTGCTGCGGTTAATGAATATAAAGACTGTCCAGGTTTCATTAAATCCAAATCATAATCTGCAGAGATTGAAAAGAATTCTAATACTTGATCTAACATTTCTCTATGCTGCGCGGTGATACATACCCGAGTGTCAAATCCTTTCTCCTTTTGAAAAGCATGCACCACAGGAGCCATTTTAATAGCTTCGGGACGAGTTCCAAATACGAATAGATGTTTCTTTTTCTCCATATAATAAATTTATACTTCCGATAAGGTCTGCTGCCAAGGACTCGGATTAATAGCAAAGTTATTTTTTATCTTCTTGTGATCTAACACACTATATATTGGTCTTTTGGCCTTTGTTTCAAAATGATCTGTCGACTTAATATAGCCTTTATTTTCTCCACAAACCTTTCGTTCTATCGCCATAGCAAAGTCATACCATGTAGCTTCCCCTACATCGGAATAGTGATATACTCCATATTCTTTTTCCTCTTGGCAGATTATTTTTAATAACACATGTGCTAAACCTAAGGCACTGGTTGGCGTACCTCTTTGTTCTGTGGTTATTTGCAATGTTTTTTTGTCAGCAATAGCTCGGCGCATACTTAAGTAAAAGTTATGTCCGAAAGAGGAATATAACCAAGAGGTTCGGACTATGATATGCTTCTTACAAGTTGCACGTATCGCATTTTCTCCAGCTAATTTAGAAGTACCATACACATTTATCGGATTTTCTTCCATCTCCTCGGTATAAGGGATTTTTGACTTTCCATCGAAAACATAATCTGTGGAAAGATGCAAGAGTTCTACATCATGCACTGCACAAGCTTTTGCAATATTCTGTGCGCCTATTTCATTTATTTTAAATGCTAGATCTCGCTCTACTTCTGCATTATCAACTTGCGTATAAGCGGCTGTATTAATGACGTGTGAGAAGCTATTTTCTTTGAAAAACAACTGCACGGCATCGGCATCTGTAATATCCAATTGCTGTTTATTCGTAAAAGTAAATTGAAGTTCCGGGTATTGTTTGGCTATATGCTTTATGCATTGCCCCAACTGCCCATCTGCTCCTGTAAGTAGTACTTTTTTAATCATTCATAAACTCCTTAAAGCTCGGAAGTGCCAAGTCTTTCTCCGACACGATTAGCTTTTCAATTGGAAGATGCCAATCTATCTGCAAAGTTGCGTCATTATATCGAATTCCTGCCTCAGCTTTAGGATTGTAATAGTTATCGCATTTATATGCAAAAACACTTTCTTCGGCCAAGCTCACAAATCCGTGGGCAAATCCACGAGGAATAAATAGTTGTTTGTTGTTTTCGGCACTTAATCGAATAGAAAAATGCTGCCCGTAGGTTTTGGAGTTTTGTCTCAGATCCACTACTACATCTAGCACCTCTCCTTTTACCACTCGCACTAATTTTGCCTGACTAGCTTCGCCCATTTGCAAATGTAAACCACGCAACACGCCATAATGGGAAGTGGATTGGTTGTCCTGAACAAAATTTACTTTCAAGCCAGTTCGTTCTAAAAAATCTTTTTGATGGAATACTTCTAAGAAGGTACCTCGAAGGTCAGTAAAAACCTTTGGTTCCATCACAAAGCATCCTTCTAATGGGGTTTGATTAATCGTCACTGGTACCGTTTATTTTAAATTAGATAGATATTCGCCGTAACCGCTTTTAATAAGCGGTGCAGCAAGCTTCTGTAACTGTTTTTTATCAATATATCCCATGGTATAAGCTGCTTCTTCTATAGAGCCCACCATTAGACCTTGGCGCTCTTCGATTACCTCTACAAACTGCGCGGCTTGCATAAGGGATTCGAAAGTCCCAGTATCCAACCAAGCAGTTCCTTTATCTAGAATGCTAACGTGTAGTTTTTCTTGTTTAAGATAGGCGTTGTTTATATCGGTTATTTCCAATTCTCCACGAGAGCTAGGCTGGATCTCCTTTGCAATTTGCACTACCTGATTGTCGTAAAAATAAATCCCTGGAACGGCATAATTCGATTTTGGATTAGTCGGCTTCTCTTCTATAGATAAAACCTTACCATTCACATCAAAATCCACTACACCATAACGCTCAGGGTCGTGTACATGGTAAGCAAAAATAATTCCTCCATTGGGATTCGTGTTGGTTTGTAAAATAGACTCCAATCCAGAACCATAAAACAGGTTGTCGCCCAAGATTAAAGCCACCTTATCGTTTCCGATGAACTCTTCGCCTATAATAAATGCTTCTGCAAGGCCATTGGGTTCTTCCTGCACAGCGTATTCAAATCTACATCCATATTGCTTGCCATCGCCTAATAAACGCTTGAATAATGGTAAATCCTGTGGAGTAGAGATGATAAGGATTTCTCGAATTCCAGCATACATCAAAGTAGAAATCGGATAATAGATCATAGGCTTGTTATACACTGGCATAAGCTGTTTACTTATTGCCAAGGTTAACGGATGTAAGCGCGTGCCCGAACCTCCTGCTAGAATAATCCCTTTCATAATCTTTCTCTGTTGTTTAAATACCAATCTACCGTTTTCACTATTCCAGAAGCAAAATTTTCCTTGGCTTTCCACCCTAATTCTTGCGATATTTTGGTCGCATCTATTGCATATCGGAAATCGTGGCCTAATCTATCTTCTACAAAGCTAACTTGCTTAGCATAGGATTCTTTGGCAGGCACTTTTTCATCTAGTATACCGCATAGCAACGCTGCTATTTCCAGATTTGTTTTTTCGTTTTCTCCACCAATATTGTAGGTTTCACCTAGTCTGCCATCCGTCCAAGCCATATAAATCCCATGGCAATGATCGGTTACATATAACCAATCCCGAACATTTTTTCCTGTGCCATAAATAGGGATAGCTTCTCCTGCTAATGCCTTTCGGATTATAGTGGGAATCAATTTTTCTTTGTGCTGATAAGGGCCATAGTTATTGGAACAATTCGTTGTAACTACTGGTAAATTATAGGTATGAAAGTAACTTCTAACCAAAAAGTCGGAAGAGGCTTTTGACGCGCTATATGGGCTGTTTGGCGCATAGGCTGTTTTTTCTGTAAACAAACCTTCGGCACCTAATGCGCCGTATACTTCATCGGTAGATACGTGAAGGAATCTTGCATTTTTGTATTCTTCTTTAAGCTCGTTTAGATTTTTCATCCAACTAGCTCGGCATTGTTCTAAAAGTCGAAAAGTCCCAATTATATTCGAATGTATAAAAGCTTCTGGACCTGAAATTGAATTGTCTACGTGCGATTCTGCTGCAAAATGAGTCACATCGGTAATCGAATATTGGTCGAAAAGAGTTTTTAATAAATCTGCATCTGCAATATCGCCTTCTACAAAAGTGAAGTTTGGATTGTCCCAAACAACTTCTAAATTCTTAAGGCTTCCTGCGTAAGTCAGCTTATCTAGTACAAGCACGCGATAATCGCTCTCTAAATCCAATAGGTATTCCACATAATTTGCCCCAATAAACCCAGCTCCTCCAGTGACCAAAATTGTCTTCATTATCCTTCTTCTCTTTTTAATTCTTCTTTTAAGGCTAATGCTGCACGAATAATATAAATAACGAAGATAATAAACAGGTAAGCACTGACTAATAAGAATGGATATACGAGTATTTTTTTACTCATAATCCCTCTTCCGTAAAAATTAACTGCATTTCCATGGTTAAGCACTCGGAAGTTTTGTTCTAATTGTACTTTTCTGGCGGATAATTTATTAGTGATTTTTTGTGTTTCTGTTCTAGCATACATCATGGCTCCTAAATCCGAACCTCTAGCGCCTTCTACTACCATTGTTTTTGCATCAGAAGTGGCATGTTTTCCTTCCTTGGCTAAACTTTCCACATATTCGCCTAATGCTTGTACTAGCTTTTTATTCTCTTCTAATTGCATCTCGATATCGTTTAAAATAGCTCGATGCAAGTCGGCTGCATATTCATTCTCTCGCAAATAATCCAAAGTAGCTTCAAAAACCTTTAATCCATCTACCTCTACAGGGTAAATAACCTCTACTTCATAACTATAGTTAGAAAGCTCTATCATTCGGTTTAAGTCCTCTTTCTCTATAAGTCTATTTTCTATAATATAGTTTAGATACTGGAACTCCTCTCTATCCATTCCAGAGCCTTTATCGAAAATGGGCTTTACAGAATATTGAATGTCACTCAAGTCCATACCTTCCAGTGACATGCTTTTTTTGATCTCGTCATTATTCCTAGCAAACTTAGCATTGATTTCGCCGAACTCTCGCGTTAAGAATTCCCCGCTATACTCCGTTGCAGAAATAATAAACACTCGTTTATAGCGTGGATTTGCATCTTTGTAAAAATATGCAACGCCCAAACCAATGGCAATAAGCAAGATCAATGGAATGGCATGCTTTATAACAAATAGTACTGCTTTTAAGAAAAGTTGCACTACCTTATTCCAAAGTTTAAGGAACAACCCAAATAGCTCCTTCATAGAGATTTCCTCTTGTGCGTTTTTATTGTCCATCTTCCAATTCTAAGATTTGTTTTATTATCACATCGGTTATAGCATACGTTGGTTTTACACCACTCGTCCCTAAACCTCCAGATGCAAGAGTGCTACCGGTTTCCAAAGGATTGTCGGAAGCATAATAAGCATAGCGTACTTTTACATTCGGGCTGATATTTCCACGTATTTTAGAAGCGGCTTGAATCGCTTTTTGATAATGTGCTCCTTCCATTTCCAAACCTATAACATTCCATGTAGATTTTTGGAAGAAATCTAATACATCTCTGTTTTGCAAAGAGGTTCCCAATACCGAAACCATAGTTCCTGTATAGGTATCAATCCCGTACTCTACCAAGTCGGCTGCCGATATTTTATTGTCCAGCGGATAATTGTCTGCCGTTCCTTCGAAAACATGAGCCGATGGAATCATAATATCTCCTTTTCCTCCTTCTAAAATTCCTGCTTTCCCCATTATAGAAACCGAATCTACACGTAAAGGCTTCTTTGTTTCGCCAATTTTATATGGACGTAGCAACTCATCCATGGTTTCGAATGCTTGCTCGCCAAACGCATAGTCCATTACTACAATAACTGGAATGTCTTCTTTCTTTTTGTCTTTAAATAGATTTTTAGCATCGGGTAGTTTAGCTGTATCAAAAATCTGAACGTTTATATTGGTACCACTCCTATCCTCTATAAAATGCATTCCATGCTTCTTCGCCTTTTTCGAGACCTCATTTTGTAAAGCACCATTATTTCCGTCGCTAAGCACTTCGTAAATATCGAATTTATCTTTGCCCTTAAACTTATTACCTATTGTCTTCTCGGCAAATAGCGTGTTCATAACACTATGCATATTGGCACTTATAATATGAATAGGTCGATTCAATAAGTCTTGCTTATACAACATGTCTTTTATATCCAACGCCCAACGCTCTCCATGGATATGATGTCCGATTCGCTCGCGCAGGATGGGACTAAAAGTAACCACTCGTTTGTTATCATTGATCACTTCGTCTATGGCCAAGCGCCCTAGATTATAAATTATTGTAAGAAAGCGATGTGGGTTGTCGGGTGTAGAGAATGTTGGATACACCGTCATTAGCTCTTGGAAGGTTCTTCCTAAACAAGAAGAGGCATGCACCAAAGCTTTCTCAACATCTTCTGGAGTAAGCTCTTCGTTTTGGGTAAGAATATCCTCTAGTTTCTGCCAATCTCTCACTAAGTTTCCATTGTCGTCGATAACCACCTTTTCCATAATCTTATACGATTCTATATATAGAAAAGTAAGATGCGTAAGAATATCGTAGATCTCAGATTTACCTCGAGTCACTTCAATATTCATTTGCTCCTCGTCTATTCGGTAACAGTTTCTTCTTCGTTTGGCAGGTATAATTAATTTAAAGTGCGAATTTTTATATCCTTCTTCACTAGTTAAGTTTATAAACCTACAAGCATCAATTCCTTCGGGCAGTCTATCCATTACATACATCAAGCCCTGTAGTTCGGTTTTAGACTCTTTTATGGTTCCATATATTTCTGGGCGCAACGTAAGTAAAGCTTCTCGTAGCGCTTCTCCCGACACTCCCATGGGCTTATAAAACCCACGGTTAAACAAATGACGCATGGTAACATATATGCGTTCTATAGCACTAGTACTTTCTTGTGCTCGGGTACGTTCAATCATTTCCAATTCTTTCATAGTAACAAATATACTGTTTTAAGCGTATTATTCCACCAGTTGGTCTGCTATCGTCCTATCGTTGGCCAGTCTGGGTATTTTATTCTGCCCGCCTAGCTTCCCGCGATTTCTCATATAATCAATAAAAGTTCCTTTTGGGAGGAGGGTGATTTTTAATGGCTGCAAAACTTTTCCTTCGATCAAATCAAAATAATAGGAATTTTGATTTTTCATTTCTTCATCAAGGATTTTAGCCAATTTTGAAAGATCTTCTGGTTCTTTATCAAACTCGATTAACCACTCATGATAAGGCAACTCATCGTTGGCAGGATTTACCTGTGGCGCAACGGTAAACTCGGTTAGTCTAAAGTCCAATTGTGCTTGAGCTATTTGCATAGCATAGTCCACTTCTTTGCCGATAACATGTTCTCCAAAAGCGGAGATAAAATGAGAAAGTCGCCCAGTAACTACAATGCGATAGGGCTCTAAGGAAGTGAATCGGATGGTATCACCTAGGTTGTATGCCCATAATCCGGCATTGGTAGATAGAATAATTACATAATTTACGTCTTTTTCCACCTCGCCTATAGTAAGTCGCTTTTGCTCCTCGGTTCCATAAGTATCCACTGGAATAAACTCATAGAATATTCCCGAATCCAAAAGTAATAAAAGACCTTCGGCGTCTTGTCTATCTTGAAACGCCAAAAAGCCTTCACTCGCAGGATAAAGCTCAATACTATCGATTTTTCTACCGATTAGGTCTTCAAACTTAGTGCGATAAGGTTCGTAATTAACTCCTCCATATATAAATAACTCGAAGTTTGGAAACAGCTCCCCAACTGGTTTTCCTGTTTTTTGAACCAAACGCTCAAAATACATCTGCACCCACGACGGAATCCCACTTATAAGGGTCATGTCTTCGTTTAGCGTTTCCTCTACAATCTTGTCTACCTTGGTTTCCCAATCTTCAATTTTGTTGGTTTCCATGCTTGGCAATCGGTTTTTCTGTAAATAGTTGGGCACATAATGCGCTACTATTCCAGACAATCTACCATGTGGAATCCCGTTCTCCATTTCTAACTTAGGACTTCCTTGTAAAAACATCATTCTACCTTTCACAAAGGCTTTTTCTCCTGTTTCCTCTATATAGCTTAGAATGGCATCTCTAGTCCCATTTAAATGCTCGTTTAAGGACTCCTTGGTCAAAGGAATATACTTTGCACCCGAGGTAGTTCCAGAGGTTTTTGCAAAATACGATGGCTTTCCTGGCCATAATATATCCTCTTCTCCAGCCACAGCTTTATTTATATAGTGTATAAGCTCTTCGTAATCTCTAATCGGCACCTGTTTAGCAAAGTCTTGGAAGGTTTTAATAGAGTCAAAGTTATGGTCTCTACCAAATTCGGTATCCTTTGCTTGATTTATTAGATCTTGAAACACCTTTTCTTGTGTTTCTATAGGTTTTGATGCCCATTTGTTAATTTGCCAAACTGCGAGCTTCGCATAGTATTTGGATAAAGTTGCTTTTACGGACATTTGTTTTTTATAATTTAAATTTTATGAAATTTGTAGGGTCTATAGGATATCCATCGTACCACAGCTCAAAATGAAGATGTGGTCCTGTAGATAAATCTCCAGAATTACCAACGGTTCCTATAACCTCTCCTGCTCTGACTAATTCTCCTTGTTCTTTTGCTAAGCTAGCATTATGCTTATACACAGAAATAAGATTGTTGTTATGCTTTATAATAATAACATTCCCTGTATCTACAGACCATTCAGCAAAAATAATAACACCATCGGCAACCGACTTGACCGGTGTATGTGGCTCCGGAATAACATCTACTGCATAATGCTTCTTTTCTATTGAAAACCCCTCTGATATCTCCCCTTTTACTGGCGGAAATAGTATTAAGCTTACCACTGCATCACCAACTAATGGATTGTACTTATCCTCCTGTGCCACTCTTTCTCGTAACATTGAATCGGTAGCAGATGGCGTAGCTTTTATAATTTCGCTTAAGTCCATTTCCTCACTTCTTATAGCTTCTTTATCGAATTCTAAGGGTTCCACGTTACCAGATAGAACGAGTTTAATAGAATTTAAGTATTGCTCATTTTCTATTAAAACTATTTGTAAAGAATCTACTCGGCGTTCCAACTCAATCGCTTGACGAGTAACCTTCATCGACGAATATCCTGGAATATACTCTCTTAAGCCAGTAAATGCAATCAACATAATAGTCATTCCTATAAGTAGCAGTGCGAAGAGAGACCCGTATACAAATACGTTCAAGCGATTTAAGCCAACAGAAAACTGCTCTTCGAAAGTATCTTTGTTCAAGATTACCAAACGATACTTATAGAGCAGTTTTCGCTTTAAGTAATCTCTTTTTTTCCCTTTTGCTGCCATAGTTTTACAAATATAATGTAATCCTTAATAGTTATTGTCGTTATTAACTATTAGAAACTATCTAGTAAGGTTTTTATTTTTATCTTTGTACCAATTAAAATATATTTATATGGAAGCATTACTAATTCCATTGGCTATAGGGCCATGGCAAATAGCTGTAGTTGTTGTTCTAGTTCTTTTATTATTTGGAGGCAAGAAAATTCCAGAGCTTATGCGAGGCTTAGGTAGTGGTATAAAAGAATTTAAAGATGCTACCAAAGATGAGGATAAGACCGATAACAAAATAGATTAAATACTGTTCTTAAGGAACAAGAGACAATAGTCCTTGTAAATGCGTGCATTTACAAGGACTATTTATTTATTATTTATCTACAAATTTTAGGGTTTTTAGAATAGATTCCAGTTCAAACTGTAAGTCGCGTTTTGCTACCGATGGCGCATGCGTAAAGCCTTCTATAATTAAATAACGATTATTCGCTTTATCTTCTATAGCGTAATTCAAAAACGGTCCACCCATAAAAGCTCCTTTTACCTCCCAAGTTCCTTTGCTTTCGTAGGCTTTCTTTCCATCCATCTCCACTTCATGTAAAAAAGGCGCATACGCTTGTTCAGTAATAAACGGACTATCATCTTCTACTGGCAACAAAGCACTTCCGACTTCATCGCGCATTTTTATAATACTCCCTATTACATTATCCTCCTCTATATAATCTAATGGCACTTCGTAGACTATGATGTTTGTAGTACCAGCCTCTAAGCTTTTTCGAACCCAATAAAATTCGTCCGTTGCCAACGCAATCCGATATGCTGAGGGTACTTTTAAATCTATTCCGAAAGTCTCTTTTAGTCCTTTTAAATTCAATAAAGATAAATTGGTGCGTCGTTGCCTCTCTTTAAGCTCTTCTTTCTTAAATACATCTATTATAACCTTGTGGTTGTCTTTTATAAATGTTTCTAGTTGTTCTGTATTTTTCGCAGTAATCGAAACACCTATTTGAGGTTTGGCATACCAGTTTTTCTTAACAATTACCGTATCTTTCTCTCCTTTATTCACATATAAAAACAAGCGGCTACTTCGAACAAAGCCTTCAAAAGCATTTGGTGGTATTTGTCTCATAGAAAACAATGGTTCGTCTTGTGGCAACCCATCAGTAGGTGCTGCAAAATACTCTCTTAAGGTTTCTCCAACAGATTCATTCCAATACTCATTGGGCATTACTATTTGTAAACTGTTGATATTGCCATTGGAGGAAGGTAAATAAGTGCCCCTTTTCTGGCCTTCTTTATCTGAACAACCGCTCAATAACAAAGAAAATAGGATGAATGAAACATATAAAAATCGCATACTGATAGAGTTTAACTTAGTTAGTTTTAAGCTGTATTAAAAGCCTAAATTTTATCACTGCGAATTTCATTCCATTCTCTGCTTTTTTGAATGTATTTTTAGAAAACTTTATGATTAGGAATAAAAAAGGAGTCTTAGGCTTTATAAGACTCCTTTGTTTGCTATTAAAAATAGGTTATATCTCTGTTGGAAAACGTTATAAATTCGGAATAATTATTAGCATCTGTCCAATACGTAAGTTATTACTCCGTAAGCTATTCCATTGCTTGATTTGATTTACGGTTACCCTATACTGATTAGCGATTTTCCCTAAGTAATCTCCGCTTTTCACTCTATAGCGAACTTCAGCGGTTTGATTGATCAATTCAGGCTTTTCCTTTTTATCCATCTCCTCTTTTGCATAAGCATAGATTTTCTCCTCGTTGGCAACAAAGGTTCCAATGGCTTCTATAGGCAATCTTAGAATGTAGGATTTATCTTTTACGTAAGGAATAACATCTAATTTATAAGCTGGATTCAAATACTGAAGTTCCTTTAAAGGGATATCTGTAACTTTATTTATTTGTTGAAAAGTGATCTGTTCTTTTACGTGTATGGTGTCGGTTACGATGATAGGGGTTCTAGGACCTTCGTTATACAAGCCATGTTCTTCAGCATATTCAAAAATATACATGGTTGCTAGAAAAGCAGGAAGATAATTTGCTGTTTCCCTTGGTAAATAAGGCCGAATATTCCAATAATTTTGACTGCCACCAGATCGGCGAATCGCTTTACTCACATTTCCTGGTCCAGAATTATAAGCTGCTAATGCCAAATCCCAATCGTCAAACATTTTGTGAAGCGAGCTTAAATATTTACTAGCGGCTTCTGTAGAAAGCACTGGGTCGTTTCTATCGTCCACATACGAATTAGCCTCCAAGCCAAAAGCTTTTCCTGTTTGAAACATAAACTGCCACAATCCGGAAGCTCCAGCTGGGGATTTTGCTCTTGGGTCTAAAGCAGATTCCACAATTGCCAAGTACTTTAGTTCTAAAGGTAAATGATGTTTGTCCAAGACCTCTTCGAACATAGGGAAGTAATATTTACTTAACCCTATAATACGAGTGAGTCCCTTTTTTCGATACTTCAGGTATTGCTTGATGACGCTCTCCAACTTAGGATTGTATTCAATTTCGAATGGTGTTCTAGAGTTTAGCTCTGCCAAGCGCTCTTTGAGTAACTCTGTAGACAACTCGTCGTAGAGTACGTCTTCGTAGGTTTGTTCGGATATGGTTTCATACATTTCCTCATACCTATTGGAATCAAATAAAAAGGTCAACCAAAGGCTGTCAATTTTTTTCGCTTCCATTAAATCTTGCATAGTGTAGGAAATAGAATCGTTTAGTACGATTTTTTTTGTGGTCTTCCAAGTTGGTTTCTCATCGGTATTAGCCAATCCCATCTCGGCCAACAAATCCAAATCTATACTATAGGATTCTTGAGCGAAACTAAATAAACTAATAAATCCAAATAGAAGAAATAATAGTGCTTGTTTCATGTTTATATTAACGTATAAATACGGTTTTTATTTTGCTTGCTTTTGAACAGCTACTATTCCTGGCAAGGCTTTTCCTTCTAGCATTTCCAACATCGCTCCTCCGCCAGTGGAGATATAACTCATAGCATTTGTAAATCCGAACTGTTTAGCTGCTGCAACTGAATCGCCACCACCTACCAAAGAAAATGCCCCATTTTTGGTTGAATCAGCTATTGCTTTTCCAATCGCCTTGGTCCCTTCCTCAAAAGAAGTCATTTCAAAAACTCCTACTGGACCGTTCCATAAAATTGTTTTCGATTGTAAAATTACCTCACGGAATGCAGCGTTGCTCTTTGGCCCATTATCCAATCCCATCCAACCTTCTGGAATGGCATTCGCTAGCACGGTTTGTTTGTCTGCATCATTTTTAAAAGCATCGGCTGCAATAACATCGATAGGTAAATGAACGGTAACATTTTTTTCTTTTGCCTTCTTTAATACTTGCAAAGCGACTTCTAGCTTGTCGTCCTCTACCAAAGAGCTACCAACTTGACCACCCTTTGCTTTTATAAAGGTAAATGCCATTCCCCCACCAATTATTAAGTGATCTATGGCATCCAAAATATTTTCGATGATTGTTATTTTAGAAGAGACCTTAGCGCCACCAATAATAGCAGTTACAGGCTTATTGTTGTCGTGCAGTACTTTATTAATGCTCTCTATCTCGGATGCTAAAAGCAATCCAAAACATACATTTCCATCAAAGTAATCTACAATTACAGCAGTAGAAGCATGCTTTCTATGCGCTGTGCCGAAAGCATCGTTTACGTAGATATCTCCATTTTTAGCAAGAGCCATAGCGAAATCTTCCTCTCCGTTTTGCTCCTCTTCATAAAAACGCAAATTCTCTAACAATACAACCGAGCCTGCTGGTAAAGATTTAATTTTTTGCTGTACTTCTTCACCTATACAATCATCTATAAAAGTCACTGGAACTCCTAAAGTTTCAGAGACTGCATTTACAATATGTTTTAAAGATAAATCTTCCTCTTTGCCTTTGGGACGCCCTAAGTGCGACATCAATACACAAGTACCGCCCTTTTTTAAAATATAATCGATACTTGGCTTTGCTGCTTGAATACGTGTAGTATCCGTCACCTCATTACCTTCATTCCTTGGAACGTTGAAATCCACACGGATCAATGCTTTTTTATTGCTAAAGTCGAAGTCTTTTATCGTTTTCATTGCCTATAAATTAATCTTTCGCAAATATACATTATATCAGCACTTCTAAGCAAGCAGATCCTTTTCTATTTGCTTTTGCTCGAAAATGGCGTTTGCAATTTTATTTCCCTTAAAATAGCTTACATTTGCAGCATGTATTTCGACCAAGTTATAGGACAAGATCCGATTAAGAAGCAATTACTGCATGGCATTGAGCAAAAGCGAATTCCTCATGCTCAACTTTTCTATGGTGCAACCGGTAGCGGTCCATTGCCAATGGCTATTGCCTACGCACAAGCTATTTTATGCAGTACTTATGAGAAAGATTCCGATGCCTATAAGAATTGCGCTAAACGAGTGATAGAAGGGAATCATCCGGATTTACATTTTATTTTTCCTGTAAACAGACGAACAGGAATGAATAGGCCCGCCATCTCTAAAGACTATATGAGCGAATGGCGAAGCTTTATTGCCGATGCACCTTATGGCTCGGTGTACCAATGGTTGCAGCATATAGGGATTGGAAATAAACAAGGAAATATAGGCGTAGCAGAAGCAAAGGAAATAAGCAGATCACTCTCTTTCAAGGCTTTTGAAAGTGGCTACAAGGTACTTATCCTATGGATGCCAGAGTTGATGAATATAGCTTGTGCAAATGCCTTGCTGAAACTTATAGAAGAGCCACCTTCCAAATCGGTTTTACTATTGGTTAGCGAAGATGCAAACCAAGTACTTGGTACAATCCAATCTAGATGTCAGCTACTCCACCTCCCACCGCTTACAGAAGTGATTTTAAGCAAAGCGCTACAACAGAGAAATAGCTTACAAGCAAGCGAAAGCATCTTAATAAGTAAGCAAGCGCAAGGAAGCTATACCAAAGCATTAAGTTTATTGGACAACGAACGGATGGACACCACTTTCGAAGCTTGGTTTATTCAGTGGGTTCGAACTGCCTTTAAAGCACGGGGAAATAAATCGGTGTTATTGGAATTATTAGATTGGAGTGATACGGTTGCTGGCTCAGGAAGAGAAGCACAAAAACAATTCCTTCAGTTTTGCTCGGAGATTTTTAGGCAAGCTTTCCTACTAAACTACAAAACACCAGAATTGGTTTATTATGAAATTCAAGACGAAGGTTTTAAATTAGAAAATTTTGCGCCTTTTATTCACAACCATAATATCTATGAAATTTTTGAATCGATAGAAACCGCAAATTATCATATCGAACGAAACGGGAATCCAAAATCGATCTTCACCGACCTATCAATCCAATTAACTCGCTTGCTTCATAAAAAGCAGTAAATAGATTTTATTTATCTAGTTTTTATACTTTATAGAACTTTGCTATAAAAAACAGGCCATTTAAATTGAATTTAAGCGCACTTAAATAAATCGTCAAGGCTGCTACTCATTTGCACTATCAAACAGCCCTAAAGGCTTTTATTTGGTGTTTTTTGGTAGAAATAGACGACAGACGAGGGTTCTTTAGTGAAGCATGCCGATAGATTAGAGCGCAGCGCGTTTAGTCCGCCTTTTATCCAATTCGTTTTTCCTGTGCGATATTTTTCTGATAGTATGCAAACATAAAATGCGTCGAACCACATAGGTTTTGTTTTGGTTTGTGGAAGCGTTTCAGGAAAAATATTTTTCATAGCTTCTCTATCAAAATGCCAAAGATGTCTTGGCACGTCATAAGCCGCCCAAAACTCTTCATATTTTTTCGCATCCCAACTTTTATAATTTGGCACTGCGATAACCAAAACTCCTTCAGGTTTTAAAAGCGCCTGCAATCGATTTAGAGTTTCCTGCAAATTAGGGACGTGCTCTAAAACATGCCAAAGCGTAATTACATCGAATTGTTCGCCCTTTAATTCCTTTAACGAAGAAAGCAAGTGTAATCCTTTTTTACTTGCTAAGTTTCGAGCTTGCTCATTAGGCTCGACTCCGTAAACTTTCCATCCTTTATTTACCGCTACTTGTAAAAAGTCTCCAGTTCCTGCTCCAAAGTCTAGTAGCTTATTTTCGCTGGATCTAAGTTTTCCTATAGAACGAACCTTTTGCTTTAAGGTGATTTTTTTTACAAGCTGATATGCTTTTTCAAAAAGACTATCGGTGGCGTCGGTATGTGAAACATAAGCATCGGATTCGTAATAGGATTCTAAAGACTCTGGGACAGGTTGTGTTTCTAAATAACTTTGCCCTTCTCTTTTTACAATGGAAAAAGTCTCTCCAGAAACCATATAATCTTTGGTTTCCAGAACGACTTTTACATTCTTATCTTTTAATTCTATGTTTTGTTTCACGTGGAACACTTTGGATTATTATCTTCCCATATACACCAACAACACCGAAATATCATTTGGAGAGACGCCACTAATTCTGGATGCTTGTGATAAAGTAGAGGGACGTATATCTTTTAATTTCTCCCGTGCTTCAAAAGAAATAGATTTCATGCCATCGTAATTAAAGTTTGGTGGGATTTTTATTCCTTCTAACCTATTTAACTTATCTGCGTTGTTCTTTTCTTTTTCTATATAACCAGAATACTTCACATGGATTTCGGTTTGCTCCAAAACTTCTTGGTTAAAATTATGTTCGCTAATATACTCTTCCACAGAAGGTATTTTTCGCATATCGTCCATTGTAATATTCGGTCTAGAAAAAAACTTAAACATCTTGTCACTCTGATTGACCAAAGCGGAATTCTTCTCTTCGAAAATTGGATTTATCTCTTCGGGTGTGGCACTTGTTTTTTCGAAAAACGAAACAAAACCTTGAAACTCTTCTTTTTTCTTTTCCATGGTTTTCATCCTATCATCGGACGCTAATCCAATAGCATGAGACTTTGGAGTAAGGCGGAAATCTGCATTATCCTGTCGCAATAAGGTTCGGTATTCTGCCCTAGAAGTAAACATTCTATAAGGCTCTTCCGTTCCTTTGGTTATCAAATCGTCTATAAGAACGCCGATATATGCTTCATTACGTTTAAGAATAAATGGCTCCTCTTCCTGAATGGCAAGATGTGCATTTATTCCTGCCATCAATCCTTGGCAAGCTGCTTCTTCATAGCCAGTAGTTCCATTAATCTGACCCGCAAAATACAATCCAGAGATCAACTTTGTTTCTAAAGTATATTGTAATTGCGTAGGTGGAAAGTAATCATATTCGATCGCGTAGCCAGCTCTAAAAAACTTTACATTCTCGAATCCAGCAACTTCTTTCAATGCTTTATACTGAATATCCTCTGGAAGAGAAGTAGAAAATCCATTCACATAATACTCTACCGTATTCCATCCTTCTGGTTCCACAAAAATCTGATGGCGCTCTTTATCCGCAAAACGATTAATCTTATCTTCGATAGACGGACAGTATCTGGGCCCTAAACTTTTAATAGAACCATTGAACATGGGTGACCTATCAAAACCTTCTTTTAGCAAGTCGTGTACTTCTTGACTAGTGTAAGTCATATAACAACTGCGTTGTTCTTGAATAGGTTTTGTAAGCGAAGAATAAGAGAATTTTTTGGTGATTTCATC
Source organism: Flavobacteriaceae bacterium (assembly GCA_035307105.1). Classification (GTDB taxonomy): domain Bacteria; phylum Bacteroidota; class Bacteroidia; order Flavobacteriales; family Flavobacteriaceae; genus JAJYTI01. The sequence goes on along the minus strand of DATGMW010000118.1, from coordinate 6,807 downwards.
CCCGGGTTGTTCAATCATTTTTGAGAAATCTAAAGATCTACCATCTACTCTTGGCGGCGTTCCCGTTTTCATTCTTCCTGCCTCGAAACCTAGCGCTTCTAATTCCGCAGTAATTCCTGTAGACGCAGATTCACCAGAACGTCCACCACCAAATTGCTTTTCGCCGATATGGATCAACCCATTCAAGAAGGTTCCGTTGGTTAGAATTACCTTTTTAGCTTTAATTTCTAAACCCATCTGGGTTCTAACTCCCACTATTTTTTCTCCCTCAATCAATAATCCAGAAACCATTTCTTGGTAGAAATCCAGATTGGGAGTTTGCTCTAACATCAATCTGTAAGTCTCTGCAAATCGCATTCTATCGCTCTGCACTCTTGGACTCCACATTGCGGGTCCTTTGGACATGTTAAGCATCTTGAATTGTATCGCAGTCTTATCGCTAACAATTCCGCTATAGCCACCTAAGGCATCAATCTCACGTACAATCTGTCCTTTAGCAATTCCACCCATGGCAGGATTGCAGGACATCTGTGCAATGTTCTGTAAATTCATAGTGACCAGCAGCGTCGAAGAGCCTAAATTTGCTGCCGCAGCAGCTGCCTCGGAACCTGCGTGTCCTCCCCCTACAACAATAACATCATATTCTTTATTGAACATATCTTTCTTTTTGTTCCACGTGGAACATTTACTGATTCGTTTTAAAATTTTCGCAAAGCTAAAGCCCAATCTTCTTTGGCTCGCATTTGCTCTTCCTCTGTATCGGATAGATCATCGTATCCGCTAATATGCAATATACCATGTATCATAACTCGATGTAATTCCTCCTCAAAAGAAACGGAGAACTCCTTTGCGTTTTCCGCTACTCTATCGGTAGATATATATATTTCACCGCTTATTACCTGTCCTTCACGATAATCAAACGTAATAATATCGGTAAGCGTATCATGCTCCAAATACTCAAGATTCATTTCATGTAGAAAATCATCAGAACAAAACACATAGGACAACTCTCCTAATTCAAGATGTTCCTTTGTGATTACCTCCTGTATCCAAAGGCTTATTTCCTTTTCATTACTAAGTGTAAAATCATTTTGACTAGCATAGCTTATCATAGAAAAGAGGTCTATAATTGCAGTTTGAAATATTCTGCAAAAATAGTGAATTCTAATAAATTTGTATGTTAAAAAAGACATTTAGACAGCCTATAGCATAGCAAGCTGCCTCCGCTAATTAAAGAAATCCTGCACCTTTCTACGGAAGTAAGGCGTAAGATGTAGCGATTCTCTGTTCAATACTTCGGTAGCAGGTAGCTTTTCTTTAGGAGTTAGCTGTAATATATTGGTAGACCCAGGAAAGTTATTCAAGTTGGTATTTGCCTTCCTTTGCTCGTCTTCTTCTTGCTGCAAAGCCGCTTTGTCAAGCTCCAAAAGCTTATGTAAAATCTGTTGCATTTGACGTCTAGAACTTTCTGAGTTTCCTTGCTCAAGCATTTTCAAAGAGAGCGCATCCATTTCTTTAAGAATTCCTCTAGGCTCTTTTCCATCTATTCCATGTTGCAAAAGATAATCTTCCAATTGCATTTTTAACTGTTGTTGCTGTTTATATATCTCATAATAACTTCCATCTTCTCCTTCGCTATCTATATAAGAATCCCCTTCGCCTTTGGACCCATCTTTACCTCCAGAAGAGCCTTCGCCAGACTCTCCTTCTCCCTGACCTTCACCATCAGAGCCACTTTCTCCCTCAGTTCCATTGGTTTCTCCCTCCTCACCGCCTTCACCTTCTCCTTGACTATCCCCTTCTTCTCCTTCTTCTCCACCCATCAAGCTCTGTTGTTCTTCAATAATATCAGACAATTGAAAACCAGAGTTTTGTCCATCTCCCTGACCACTTCCTGAAGCCTGCATTTGCATTTGCATATTTTCTAAAATATCGCTTAAAATAACCGCCAATTCATTTGCACCAGTTAAAGTATACTGTTGCTGCGTAATCCCTTTGGACATTCTATTTTGAGCAAGATCGTCAAGAGAAACATCGATGTGGTCATTAATCTCAGTAGTTAATTGATGTATCTGTTTTCCCATACTCGGTTGACGCAGGGATAGAGAGAAGAGACTGTCATTAACATGCCTGAAGTTCTGCTTTAAATCGTGCTGACTAGTTAAGTAATTTCCATACTTGGGATTGGTAAAAGATATTTCCCTAAAAACCTCTAATAATTCTTCTTGCGAGAAAGAAAAGCGAACTAAATTATCTAAAATCTGCCTTAAAACTGCGGCATCTTCTGCCACAGACTCCATTCCACCTTGCATTTGCTGTTGCTGCATAGCCTGTGCTAGCTGTTGCATTTTTTGTCCAGCACCTTGTTGTGAAGGTTTACTTTCTTCTGGAGAACCTTCTTCCATCTTGTCTAAGGCATCTTGTTGATCTTCGGATATACGCTCTTCGGTAGATTTGTCTTGATGTAGAGAAAATGGTTTTAATAATTGCTGATTCTCCTTCATTAAATCCTCTAACTCTTCTTTAAATGAATCGAATTTCTCTTGTAACTTTTCTTGCTCTTCTTTAATTCCTTCCCCATCTTTATCAGCAAGCTTCTCTTGCTTATCACCTAATTCCATCAAGTCAGAAGCGAGCTTATTATTTTTTTCAGACACATAGAAGCGCTTGGTTAACTCTAATAACTGTCCAAGATTCTTTTCCTGAATTTTCTTTTCTTGTTTGTATTCTTCAATTTCCTTTAATAGATCTTCATTGGAAATTTTAGATTGGTATTCTTCAAGTTTATCGAGCAGTTGTTGGTTTTTTTTCATATCCTGTAACTGCTCCTCCATACGCTCCTGAAGCTGTTCCTTGTCCTTTTGCGAAGCTGGATCAGTATCCATCTTATCTAAACTCTGTTTAAGATCTTCGGTTATCTTTTCTAACGACTCCATAGCAAATTGCTCTTGCTTGGTAAAAGCATTTACTTTTTGAACATCCTCCCAACGAACTTCATCACTAGTTCTTTCTAAATTCTCTAGTTCTTGCAAGTCGGCATTCTCCTCCATCCATTTTTTCATATTATCGGATAGATTTTGAAGTTTATCTTTTTGAAAGTCCAATTGGGAGTCTTTTATATCTTCGGAAGAAAGGGCAGCGAGCGCACCCATATCTGAACGTGTGGTTTTGTAACCATTTACCGCATCATTGTCAACCACCTCAAAATAATAGACATAACTTCCATCTTCTTGGATATATTCTCTAGTATCGAATTGAAACTGAAATTCTTCGAAAGAATCTCCAGAAATCGGGACATCAAAAGTTTCCTTTTCGGAGGGATTGGTAGAAGGGTAGATTACAAAGCTTAAACTTCGCAAGCCATAATCATCTTCGGCAGAGCCAGTGAATTGATATATTGTAGGCTCCACAACATCCTGCACTTCGTGAATGCTTATAGTAGGATAAGCATCTTTAATAATCTGCATTCTAAAATGCATTTCTTCTTTTTGCTTTGATTGGTGATTTATTGCTAACACCTCATAATCAAAAGCTTGTAATATTTGTTGCTGGTAGACGAAGAGTTCTTTGTCGGCTTGAAAATCATATACAGAATCCTTTTGTACCATTCGGAGTTGATCCGATTGTTTGGTTTCTATATTCCAAGTGACTCTAGAACCTTCAGGAACTTCGGTGGTTCCGCTTCCACGTACTGTAGACGCATTTAACTTGGTGTGGGCGGGCGGTTGGATATATAACTCCATATTCTGTATAAAAGGCCTTGGTAATACCTCTAAAATGAAATCTTGACGTACTTTGTTGTTCCCTATAATAGAAAACGGTACATCGTTTTCACCTGAAGCAATCGAATAATGATAAATCCCTTTATTATCCGCGTGTAGATAATGGGGTTCGTCTTCTATAAGTAATTTCACCTCTTCTGGAATTCGATTTCCAACAATGGTAAAAGCCAAATCAAAAGACTGATTCTGAACAACGCTTAAAGAATCATTCAGCAATTGAAAATTATATGGAGACGGAGGAGTGTAGGCTTGATTATAATTAGACATTCTTTCGTAGCTTTTACCAAACCAATTGGCATCGGCTATCAAAAAACTTAGTGCAAAAACAATCATTGGAAGCGCAAAGTACGGCAAGTATTTTTTATTGCTAGTATAAGAAACCGCTTTCGGAAAAGAAAAGGCTTTCATTTCGTCCATTTTCTGTTCTACACTTGCTATTAAAAGTTCCGACGGTTCTTCATGTTGTTGTAATTGGAGGGTATTCAGAAGTTTATCTGAAACCTCCGGGAAGTAATTCCCGATTATTTTTGCAGATTCCTCATAGGTTATCCCTTTTCGGAGTTTTAATAGTTTGCTTAAGGGAATAAGTATCCAGCGATATAATAAAGCTACCTCTACAACAATAAAGGACCAGAATAACGCTTTTCTGCCACCACTTGGGAGCCAGAAGAAGTATTCTATCAGCAGCAAAAGAATTAGGTATAAAAGTCCGATACTAATAAATAGTATAGCCCCTCGTAAAATATCATTTAAATGATATTTACGAATAAAGGCTTCTAATTTCTGTTTTAATTCTGAACTGGCTTGCATAGAACAAAGATACACTACCTAAAAAACAATACGCTATAATACTAAGATTAACAGCAACTAACAAGAAATATATCCCAAATAGCAAATAAAACGTGTCTATTCATTTCAAGTATAGAAAGTATAAAAAGGTATTTCAACCATGTTCTCGGAAGTTAGTAATTATCCGAAAAATATATTCTACCTACTAGGTTTAGGTTGCTTAGTGAAAAATGCCATAACAGCAGCGACTAACAGTAGAATCGCCGATACGATGTATGCACCACCATACCCACCGGTAGCATCGATAATTCGACCTGCCATAATCGGTCCTATAAACCCTCCTACTCCCCAGGCGGTAAAAATTAGACCGTAATTTGTTCCAGCATATTTAAGACCAAACCAATCCCAGGTTGTAGCGGGAAATAATGCTAGCAATGCGCCAAAAGTTGCACCCGTTACCACTGCACCCACCGTGAGCATCAACCCAGAAGTATAGGTGATGAAAGCGAACATATTTATCGCTTGAAGGATGAATACCAGAATCAACGTATTTGTTCGTCCAATTTTATCAGAAACTATTCCTGTTACCACTCGCCCAAGGGCATTACCGATAGCTAATAGCGCAACAAATAAAAATCCGGTTTCTAAACCTCCTTGATTTTTAGCGATCACTGCAACATTACCAATGATAATAAGTCCTGCAGATGCAGAAAATGCAAACATAAGCCACAGGGACCAAAACTGACTCGTTTTCATCATTGCTCGTGGTGTGAATTCATTCTGAACCGCGGTGGTGGTAGGTTGTTTCTTTTTAATTGGTTTAGGAGGTTCTTCTCCTACTAGTTCCCAATCTGCAGGAGGAGATTTCATTACAAAAGAAAGTCCAACGATTAGGACGGTAAAAAATATTCCTAGGTAATAGAAAGCATTGGCCACTCCGAAATTCTTTAGTAGGTAATTGGACAATGGCGAAACATATACCGCAGCAAGACCGTAACCTGAAACCACAATTCCTGTAATGGTGCCACGTAAATGCGGTTTATACCACTTGGTAGCTGTTGGAGTTGGTGCAGCATAACCAAAGCCCATCGCTGCACCTACAATCACTCCAAAGCCAATAACGAATCCAGTAACGGTCAATGTCATTCCAGCAATTGCAAAACCAATACCAATCAAAATCCCAGATAAGATCAACAATAATCGCGGACCAAAACGATCTAACATAATCCCAGCGGGCACCATAAAGAAGGCAAATAGAATAATAGCTACACTATAAGGCAAAGCGGTTTCCGTAGAAGTAAATCCTTGAGAATCCTGTAGTTCCTTAGCAAAAACGCTCCAAGCATAAAGCACCCCTAAACAAAGATTTATCGCTGTACCTGCAACAACAACCTTTCTAGCTCGTGCTCTATTTTGTTTCAAATTTTTTGAGTTTGTCTGTACTTTCGTCAATGAGTAACTTTTTAAATGTTTTTTTTAGTTCGCTTTTAGCGAAATCTTAAATCCTATTAAATTATTTGCTATTAAATAGAGAAGGTTTTTATGCAATTTTAACCCAGTGTTGTATGTACACTACTTGCAAAAACTGCTTCCTCCGTGGTTCTAGCGTCCATAATAATTTCAGTAGGATACTTATGTAACTCCAATATCCTAATAGCATTTCTTGTTTTTAATTCCCCATTTTTAAGTTTATAATCAAAGATTAGTTCATTGCTATCTATTTGTTCGGTAAAATGATAAAGTTTATAATTCTCTTTGCTTAAGATCTCGGTTAACTCAATATCGTGCGTGGAGACTAAAACCATATTATTACCTTGATTTAAATAAGATAATATCGCTTTTCCTCCAGAAACTCGCTCTACTGTATTAGTTCCCTTAAAAATTTCATCTAATACGAATAAACAAGGATTATCTTGTTTTGAAGTGTCAATCAGTTCCTTTATTGTCAATACTTCTGCTAGGTAATAACTGGTATTATCTAACAAGTCGTCTGTTATTCTAATAGAAGAATAGAGTTTGAAAAAGGGTGCCATATATTCTTCGGCGAAACAGATATTAAGCGTTTGCGCCAAAATACTATTAATAGCAACACTTCGGATAAATGTGGTCTTCCCAGACATATTAGAACCCGTAAGTAATAAACTATTATTTTCTAAACTTAAATCGTTTGTTATACAATCTTCGATTAAAGGATGAGAAATAGATTTAGTTTTAAAATTATTTTCCTCTATAAAAA
>DATGMW010000117.1:0-10153 GCA_035307105.1 Flavobacteriaceae bacterium | reverse complement strand
CTTACGATAGTCTCGTTTGCTTGGTTTCGCATTTTTAAATACCACACAAGCTGCAACTGGATTGGTTCCTTGCAGGTTACTATTATCAAAACACTCTATATGTCTTGGCAGTTCCTGCATGCGCAAATCGGTTTTCATCTGAGTAAGAATACGGTTCTCATGTCGCTTAGGATCCACAATTTTCATTTGCTTAAATCGCTCCATCCTAAAATACTTAGCATTCCTTAGTGATAGGTCTATGATGTGTTTTTTATCTCCTACTTTAGGAACCTCCACTTTTATATTTTCTCCTAGATTAAGATGGAAGGGCAAATAAACCACATCGGACTGAGAGTCAAATCGCTGACGTAATTCGATTACAGCGAGTCTCAATAACTCTTCGTCGGACTCCTCTAGCTTTTTTCTTATCTCTAGCGTATGCGATCGAATAATACTGCCAAAGGCTATCTGGAAAAAATTAACATAACCATAGCTTTCATCCGATAGTACGGTGAACACGTCTACGTTATGAATTTTAGGGTTTACTACCGTAGATTTAGCGTGGTAATTTTCCAATATGTCTATTTTCTCCTTTATCTGTTGTGCCGTTTCAAACTCCATATTCTCCGCATGCACTTTCATTTTTGCTCTAAACTCTTGTAGCAAACCTCTAAAATCTCCTCGAATTATATTTCTAACCGCATCTATGCTTTTCATATAATCTTCTTCCGTTTGCAAGCCTTCACAGGGTCCTAGACAATTATTCAGGTGATATTCTAAACAGACTTTATACTTCCCTTCGGATACATTTTCTCTAGACAGCAGATAATTACATGAGCGCAGCGGATATAAAGAACGTATGAGTTCCAATAAGGTGCGCACTGTTTTCATGCTCGTATATGGGCCAAAATACTCAGAACCATCTTTTACTAAATTTCTCGTATGAAAAACACGAGGAAAGCGTTCATTCTTGATACAAATCCATGGATAGGTTTTATCATCTTTAAGCAACACATTGTATCTTGGCTGGTATTCCTTTATCAGATTATTTTCCAACAACAACGCATCGGTTTCCGTTTCTACCACAATATGTTTGATGTGTACAATGCGCTTTACCAGCATTCTAGTACGTGCATTATCATGGGTTTTGTTAAAGTAGGAGGAAACTCTCTTTTTTAAGTCAATCGCTTTTCCTACATAAAGAATTTTATTTTCCTTATCGTAAAACTGATATACCCCAGGACTCTTGGGCAAGGTAGTTAATTGTAGCGCAATCGGTAGTTCTTTCATAGTATATCAAAGGTAATGCATAGAGAGTCGCAAGACAAGTTTTTTAAGAAACCCTAGCTTTCTGTTTTTTTGATTTCTCTGTTGTATATTTTTACTAATACAATTGCTTTTTACAAGAAGTCCGAACAGATTTAATAGCCATTTATCCTTATGCTAATAGGTTTCTTAAGAATAATTAAGCATCTTTGATAAATATACTTTGAATTATATTCTATATTTTTTTGTTAACCATGGACCAAATTTAATGAACATCGCTATTTTATCTCGAGGAGCTTATTTATATTCTACACAGAGTATCTTACGTTCGGGAGAACGTCGCGAACATAACATTCGCATAATCGACCCTACTTATTGTACACCAGGTATTATCGATAATAAACCTCTCTTATTTTATCACGACGAAGTTTTAGAAAATTTCGATGCGATTATTCCTCGTGTTGGTGCTTCGATCACCTATTATGGAACCAATATAGTTAGGCATTTTGAAAGCATGGGTGTTTTTTCAACAGTTTCTTCACAAGCCATTATAAACTCTAGAGACAAATGGACTAGTATGCAAATTATGGCTAAAGCCAAGATACCTGTACCGAAAACAATTTTAGGATCGGGACATAATGTTCAAGCCATTTTGGAAACTATGAAAAGCGACAAAATGATTATAAAACTATTAGAGGGCACACATGGTCAAGGAGTTATCCTTACCGAATCCTATCGAGGTACGCTAGCATTAATCGAAGCGTTGCAAACAGCTAACGTAAAGTTTTTAGTCCAAGAATATATTGAAGAGTCAAAAGGCGCCGATCTTCGCGCTATTGTAGTAGATGGCGTTGTGGTAGCTTCTATGCGTCGTCAAGGACAAGAAGGAGAGTTCCGATCTAACTTACACCGAGGAGGTAGTTCCGAAAAAATTCAACTGAGCTTTGAAGAAGAGAAAATTGCACTACAAGCAGCACGCTCCCTACAGATGGGAGTTTGTGGCGTAGATATACTTCAAACAAATAACGGACCAGTAGTGCTAGAAGTAAACTCTAGCCCAGGATTGGAGGGCATAGAAACCACTACCGGAAAAAATATATCGCGTAGTATTATTTCCTATATAGAACGAAGCATACAACGCAGATAAATTAGTATGAAATTTATGAATAAAGAAAGTAAGCCTAGAGAATTAACCATTCTAGGAGAGACTATACAACCAGGAGAAAGCAAGACGATAGACTTTAACATCGCTAAGCTCTATACCGCTACTAGTGTTGAGATTCCAATAATTGTAAAGCGTTCTACAAAGCCTGGACCAATTGTTCTTTTGACAGCTGGGCTTCATGGAGATGAAATAAACGGCGTGGAAATCGTTCGGAATTTGATTTCCAAAAAAATAACCACTCCAAAAATCGGCACTATCATTTGCATTCCCATTTTAAATATTTTTGGGTTTTTAAATGGAAAACGAGAGTTCCCAGATGGTAGGGACCTTAATAGAAGCTTTCCTGGCGTAAAGAGCGGATCGCTGGCAAGCCGTGTTGCCTATCGTTTTACAAAAGAGGTTTTACCTTTTGTAGACTACTGTTTGGACTTCCACGCAGGAGGCGCACAACGCTTTAATGCGCCACAAATACGTATAAAGCCAGGAGATGAGAGGCTTTTAAGTTTAGCTAAAGTCTTTAATGCTCCATTTACCATCTACTCAAAAAACCTTAAAAGAACCTATCGCAGTACTTGTAATAAATTGGGAATTCCGATGCTATTATTCGAAGGAGGGAAAACCAACGAAGGAAACAAACACATTGTTATGGAAGGTGTAAGAGGCGTAAAGCGTTTTCTAGATCACTTAGGGATGCTAGACGATAAATTCACAGCGACGCCTGCTAAGAATGACACGATTCTTATTACCAACACAAGATGGATGCGAGCGGCCAAGAGCGGCCTATTACACCTAAAAATAGAACATGGAAAGTATGTAGAGAAAGGAGAATTTATGGCCACTATTACCGATCCGTTTGGAACTATGCGACATAAAGTATTGGCCCCTCATTCTGGATATGTAATCAACACAAACCAATCGCCAATCGTGTATAAAGGCGATGCGATATTTCATATCTCTAACGACAAGACTATCTAAAAACTATGGATAAAGCAACATTAAGAAAAACATATATAACGCGTCGCTCTGCATTAAGCGAAAAAGAAATAGAGGATAAAAGCCTTGTCATAGCGAATCAGGCCTTAAAAATGTCTATTTGGGATAAAACCTACTATCATATTTTTCTTTCTATTCGCGGTAAAAAAGAAATAAACACGGAGTATCTTCTACACATATTACAAGGAAAAGACAAGAATATTTGTGTTCCAGTTATGAAGAAAAACGCACAGTTAGAACATATTTTGCTGCAAGATAATACCCGCATAAAGATTGCAGGTTTTGGTGTTCCAGAACCAGAAGAGGGAATTGCCATTCCTACAGAAAAAATTGAAGTGGTTTTCGTTCCTTTATTAGCCTACGATAAAAAAGGAAACAGGACAGGATATGGAAAAGGATTTTACGACCGATTTTTATCTCAAACCCAATCGGACACTTTATTTATAGGACTTTCATTTTTTGAGCCTGAGGACAAAATCCCAAGCGATATGCATGACGTACCATTGGACTATTGCATTACACCTAATAATATATATACTTTCTAGAAGAACTACTCTTTCACTGCCTTTTCTTTAGGCTCTGGTTTTGGAAACGCGGATTTATTAAATAACATTAAAAGACCAATACCAACGCTGATAGACATATCTGCAATATTGAATACCGGCTCGAAGAAAACAAAATAATCTCCTCCTTTAAATGGAATCCACTCGGGTAAATATCCAGACCAAATAGGAAAGTACAGCATGTCTACCACTTTTCCATGGAAAAGGCTAGCGTAGCCACCTCCCTCTGGGAAGATTGTTGCTACTTGCCCTAAACTACCGTCAAAAATAATTCCGTAGAATACAGAGTCCAAAATGTTTCCAAGCGCACCAGCAGAAACCAAGCATAAAGCGACCAATACCACCTTAGGAAGTTGTTTTTTTATAGAGTCATAAAGCCAATAACCAATCCCTACAATGGCTAGTAACCGGAAGCTTGTTAATAGAAGTTTACCATAGGCACCAGGCAATTTCATTCCCCATGCCATTCCTTCGTTTTCAACGAATAATATTCTAAACCAATCAAACACACGCACTTCCTCTCCTAAAGAGAAAGTGGTTTTGATATATATTTTGGATACCTGATCTATTATCAGAATCAAAGTTATTATTAATCCGGCTTTACGTAAGCTCATATTGAAAATTTAAAAGGCAAAAATATAGATAATATTACGTTTAGATAGGTTTTATCTAGTAAAGCTTTTCAAACCTATTTAAGATCCTAGAACAATTGTATTTAAATAACAAAAACCGGTTTATTCAAACCGGTTTTGCTTAAGGGAATAATGGATATTAGAACAGATAAAACAAGATGTTTTATGCTTATAAGTTATTGTTGTAAATTCTTTGCTTCAATGCTAAGTGTAGCATGAGGAACTAGCTTAAGCCTTTCCTTGTTGATCAATTTACCGGTAACTCTACACACCCCGTATGTTTTATTCTCAATGCGAATTAATGCATTTTTTAGATCGCGAATAAACTTTTCCTGACGAATAGCCAGCTGTGAATTTGCTTCTTTGCTCATCACCTCACTACCTTCTTCAAAAGCTTTGAAGGTTGGCGAGGTATCATCGGTTCCATTGTCCGTGTCATTTCTATACGAAGCATGAATAAGATCTAAGTGCTCTTGTGCTTTTGCTATTTTCTCCGAAATAAGCTCCCTAAACTCTTGTAATTCTGCGTCGCTAAACTTTGTTTTTACTTTATCTTCCATTTCCTAAAATTTTAAATATTCTTCTTTACTTTAACTTGCGAGGCAATATTATCAAAAACCAATGGATTGCCTCCCTCCATTTCCTTAACAAACTCTAATTCATCTGTTAATGTTTCTTGTTTAATATAGTCAATATTTTCCATTACTGCAACTTTCAAGTCCTCCGTATCTTGCAGTATCACCTGAATTCTATCGGTTACTTCAAAGCCAGAATCTTTACGTAAGTTTTGCAAACGACTCACCAAATCTCTAGCTATTCCTTCGTTGCGCAACTTTGGTGTAATAGTAACATCTAGTGCCACGGTAATATCCTCATAAGAAGCAACTTGCCAGCCTTCGATATCCTGTGGACTTATCTCCATCTCCTCTATGCTAATCGTTTCGGCATTGCCTTCGATCTCCAAAACAATAGCCCCTTCTCTTTCTGCTTTATTAATCGCATCTTGGTCCATCTTGGAAATTGCTTGTGCTACAAACCTCATGTTTTTACCAAATCTGGGACCTAACACCTTAAAATTAGGTTTTACTTGCTTTACCAATATTCCAGAGTCTTCGTCGATCAACGTAACTTCTTTTACGTTTACTTCCGATTGGATTAAATCCTTTACCGCAGTAATATCTTCCCGCATGGTATCGTTAAGCACTGGAATCATAATCTTCTGTAACGGCTGACGCACTTTTATTTTCTCCTTTTGTCTTAGGGAGAAAACCAAAGAAGTAATCTTCTGCGCACGTTGCATTTTTCTTTCTAAAGTAGAATCTATATAACTCTCGTTATACACTGGGAAATCACTTAAGTGAACCGATTCTTCCGATGGCTTGTTGACACCACCAAATAGGTCTTTATAGAGTTGGTCGCTATAGAACGGAGCAATTGGAGCCGCTAGTCTAGCAACTACCTCCAAACAAGTGAATAAGGTCTGGTATGCAGATATTTTATCCTCTTCATAACTACCTCTCCAGAAACGTCTTCTTCCTAAACGAACATACCAGTTACTTAGGTTTTCCAACACGAAATCTCCCATGGCACGGGCTGCTCTTGTAGGTTCGTAATCGCTAAAATACTCATCTACTTTTTGAATTAAACTATGTAGTTCCGATAAAATCCAACGATCCATTTCTGGTCTGTCCTCTATTGCGATATCTTCTTCGTTGTAGGCAAATCCATCAATATTGGCATATAAGCTAAAGAATGAATAGGTGTTATAAAGCGTTCCGAAAAACTTATTTCTAACCTCTCCTATTCCATTTTCATCAAATCGCAGATTATCCCATGGATTGGCATTGCTTACCATGTACCAACGTGTAGCATCTGGACCATATTTCTCTATGGTTTCGAACGGGTCGGTAGCGTTTCCTTGACTCTTAGACATTTTCTGCCCGTTCTTGTCTAGAACTAAGCCATTAGACACCACATTCTTGTAAGCTACATCATCAAAAATCATGGTAGCAATAGCGTGTAGTGTATAGAACCAGCCTCTGGTTTGGTCTACTCCTTCGGCAATAAAGTCGGCTTTACGCCAGGTGTTTTCCACCTTCTCTTTATTCTCGAAAGGATAATGCCATTGTGCATAAGGCATACTTCCGCTATCGAACCAAACGTCGATAAGGTCTGCTTCTCTATGCATTGGTTTTCCGGTAGAAGACACCAATACGATTTCGTCTACAATATTCTTATGCAAGTCCACTTTATCATAATTCTCTTTTGAGAAATCTCCTACAATAAAGTCTTCGAAAATATCTTTCTCCATGAAACCTGCATGCACGGCTTCTGCCATTTTCTGCTTTAGCTCTTCTATAGACCCTATGATGACTTCTTCGGTACTATCCTCGGTACGCCAGATAGGAAGTGGAATTCCCCAATAGCGAGAACGCGATAAGTTCCAGTCGTTCGCATTGGCAAGCCAGTTTCCAAAACGACCTTCTCCTGTAGATTTTGGCTTCCAGTTTATCGTTTTATTTAGCTCATGCATACGATCCTTGAACTTTGTTACTTCTATAAACCAAGAGTCCAATGGGTAATAAAGTATAGGTTTATTCGTACGCCAGCAATTAGGATAGCTATGCGAATATCGCTCTACTTTAAATGCTTTGTTATCTTCTTTTAATTGTATTGCAATCTCTACGTCTACCGATCTTTCTGGCGCTTCGCCAGCTTCATAATACTCGTTCTTCACATACTTACCAGCAAGTTCCTTCATCTCTGGACGGAATCTTCCTTGTAGATCGACTAGTGGAACAAGATTGTCATTTTCATCACGCACCAACATTGGTGGAACTTCAGGAACAGCTTGTTTGGCTACCAACGCATCATCTGCACCAAAAGTAGGTGCGGTATGCACTATTCCAGTACCGTCTTCGGTAGTTACAAAATCTCCAAGAATCACTCTAAATGCATTCTCTGGATTTGCGTCTGGCAATGCATAAGGTAACAACTGCTCGTAACGAATTTCTTCTAATTCTTTTCCTAGAACTGTTGTCGCTATATAATAAGGAATCTTTTTATCGCCTTCTTTATAAGCAGAAACTTCGTCCATAGACTCTACTGCTTGGTATACGCCAGTGAACTGTGCTCCTACCAAATTTTTGGCTAGGATAACATTAATTGGCATGAACGTATATTGGTTATAGGTACGCACCAATACGTATTCTATTTTTGGACCAACTGTAAGTGCGGTGTTACTTGGAAGCGTCCACGGAGTAGTGGTCCAAGCTATAAGCGATACCTCTTCCGTAATGCTCTTTATTTTCTCTGGCAAGCTGCTTGCTATCGCTTTAAACTGCGCCACTGCAGTAGTATCGGTAACCTCCTGATAAGCTCCTGGTTGGTTCAACTCGTGTGAACTTAAGCCAGTTCCTGCTTTTGGAGAGTATGGCTGAATGGTGTATCCTTTATATATAAGGTGTTTATTATAAATCTCTTTCAACAACCACCATACGGTTTCCATATATTTAGGTTGGTAAGTAACATACGGATCTTCCATATCTACCCAATACCCAGACTTCTCGGTAAGGTCATTCCATACATCTGTATAGCGCATTACCGCTTTCTTACAAGCTTCGTTATAATCCGCTACGCTTATTTTTTTACCAATGTCTTCTTTGGTTATTCCTAACTCTTTCTCTACCCCAAGTTCTATAGGCAAACCATGCGTATCCCAACCTGCTTTGCGCTCTACCAAATAGCCTTTTTGCGTTTTGTAGCGACAAAATATATCTTTTATAGTACGAGCCATTACGTGGTGAATACCTGGTATTCCGTTTGCAGAAGGTGGCCCTTCAAAGAAAATAAACGGTTCCTTACCCTCACGGCTACTAATACTCTTCTTGAAAATCGACTCCTCATTCCAAAAATCAAGTATTTCATCCGCCATTTTAGGCAAATCTAATCCACTGTATTCTGTAAACTTTTTGCTCATATTCCTATTTCTTGAATTCAAACGGCAAAAATACAGAATTTTAAAACAAGTATCCCATTGTATATGTTATAAATACAAGATAAAACTTGTTTTCATCTAACTATATGTTATGAATATAGCTTAGCACTTGTTTAAACCTATCAGAATAAACGCATTATATAGTCTTAGGGAATATTCTATCTTGTTATTTCAGTATATTTACATAAAGTCAGCACAATTCATGTTTAATAACCAACAATAACTACGCAATAAACAATGGAAAAGGACGAACGTAACTGTCTAGAGTGTGGGATGCGACTCCTAGGAAGATTGGATAAAAGGTTTTGCAATGATAGCTGTAGAAATACTTTTAACAACGCAAAAAACAGGGTTAAGAATGCACTGATCAAACGCACCAACACGCAATTGCGAAAAAACTATCAGATTCTGACCAAATACAACACTACCGACAAAACCACGGTAGCAAAACAAACCCTATCTCTAGAGGGGTTTAACTTTGAGTTGTTTACCAGCATCTATATTACCAAAGCAAACAAAACTTATTATTTTGTGTACGACCAAGGCTACTTACCCATTCACGATGGCAAACGCTATCTGTTAGTAAAAAATAAATCCGAGTAAGAGTCGCCTGTATTTTTCCATAAAAAAACCACTTCCGTTAAGAAGTGGTTTTTTGTATTCTATTATGTTTACTGACTTACCAGATTCTAACTCTATCTTCTGGGCTCAAATACATAGCATCACCTTCTTGGATATCGAATGCATCGTAAAACGCATCTATATTCAATAATGGTTGTACACCACGTACTTGTGCAGGCGAGTGTGGATCTGTTTTAATCATGTTACGCATAGCTTCGTCACGTGATTTTCCTCTCCAAATAGTAGCCCAGCTCAAAAAGAAACGTTGCTCTGGAGTAAATCCGTCGATTTCTCCTGGACGTCCTACTTTCTCTAAATGATTGATTAAACCATCGTAAGCGCCAAGTACACCTCCTAAGTCACCGATATTTTCTCCTAGTGTAAACTCTCCATTTACAAACACACCATCTAGCACTTCAATAGCGCTATACTGATCTGCTAAGCTTTTAGTACGCTCTGAAAACTGCTCTAAATCTTGATCCGTCCACCAGTTATTTAGGTTTCCATCTCCATCAAATCGAGAGCCACTGTCGTCGAATGCGTGAGAAATTTCGTGACCGATTACTGCACCAATTCCACCGTAGTTTACCGCGTCATCTGCTTTGTAATCATAAAAAGGTGGCTGTAAAATAGCTGCAGGGAATACAATCTCGTTGTTTAATGGCGAGAAGTATGCATTCACTGTTTGTGGCGACATACCCCACTCAGTACGATCTACTGGTTGGTCTATCTTCTCCAAAGTACGGTTAAAGTGCCAATCGGAAACTGCCATTACGTTTTCATAAAACGACTGTCCTTCTTTTACTTCAAGATCAGAATAATCTTTCCACTTATCAGGATAACCAATTTTCACTGTAAATTTATCTAGCTTATCAATCGCTTTCACTTTAGTTTCTTCGCCCATCCACTCTAAGTTTTCTATTCTAGACTGGAATGC
>DATGMW010000116.1:0-12271 GCA_035307105.1 Flavobacteriaceae bacterium | reverse complement strand
TATTTGTAAGCGTTGGCTTCTATATAATGACACTAAGGAGGTTATAGGTCGTGTTGCTACTTTCGTAAATAAAAGATACCAACAAGAGCAACCTACTGGTGGCATTGGTTTTTTTGAGATTATAGAGGATAAGGAAGCAGCGTTTTTCTTATTGGATCACTGTAAGCAATGGCTAAAAAAGCAAGGCATGGAGGCTATGGATGGCCCAATAAACTTTGGAGAGCGGGATAGATGGTGGGGATTACTCACCGAAGGCTTTCACGACCCACTTTACTGCATGAACTACAATCCACCCTACTATGTGGATTTCTTTGAAGAGTACGGATTTAAAGTGTACTTTAATCAACTTTGCTATGGGATGAAGGTAGAGTTAAACTTTCAAGAGAAGTTTTTTGTTCGTCATAATGAAATCCGCCAGAACCCAGACATTCGTATAGATAATGTAAAGAAGCGAAATTTGGATAAATACGCCAAAGACTTTGCCTATATCTATAACAAAGCTTGGGCACAGCATGGAGACAATAAAGTTATAGAGGAGGAAAAAGCTATAAAGATATTCGATTCCATGAAACCGGTTTTGGACGAGAATATCAATTGGTTTGTGTACGAAAAGGAGGAACCGGTTGCTTGTTGGATAAACCTTCCTGATTTAAACTATTATTTTAAACACTTGAATGGAAAGTTTGGAGCACTACAAAAGCTTAAATTCTTTTGGCTTAAGAAAACAAAACCAAATCCAAGGTTTACTGGGATTGTATTTGGGATTGTTCCCAAGTGGCAAGGCAAAGGAATGGATAGTTATATGATTGTAGAGTCAAGCTATAGATTTGTACCCACTACGTACTATAAAAACTATGAGATGCAATGGATTGGCGATTTCAATCCAAAAATGCTTAGAGTAGCAGAGGATTTAGGAGCTAGTGTCACTAGAAAGCTTGCCACCTATCGCTATCTTTTTGATAGAGATAAAGCATTTGAGCGACATCCTACCGTGTAGCTCTATAGTTTAAACCAGTTATATTAAATGAAAAAACAGCCTGTTTTCTATGAAAACAGGCTGTTTTTTATAAATATGTATCTTAATAAGAAAAACTATGCTTCTGCTATTACGTCAAAAGTCAAAGTAGATACTACTTCTCTGTGGAAACGAATAGTAGCATCATATTGCCCTAATCTTTTTATAGCCCCACCAGCAACAGCAATAGTAATGTATTTTCTGTCGATAGTAATTCCTTCTTTCTCTAATATTTCTGCTAAATTAGCTGCAGTAATGGAACCAAACAGTTTGTCTGCTGCTCCAGCTTTTGCAGGTATTTTAAGATCTAAAGCAACCAATTTTGCTTCTAGTTCTTTAGCTTCTTCTACAATCTTACGTTCTTTGAACGCACGTTGCTTTAAGTTCTCTTCGCGTACCTTTAAAGCAGATGGTGTGGCCAAAATGGCAAACCCTTTAGGTATTAGGAAGTTACGAGCATAACCGTTTTTCACGGTTACTATATCTTCTGCAAAGCCTACGTGCTCTACATCTTGTCTTAATATAACTTTCATAATCTATAACTGCTTTTTATTTTAATAAATCGGCTACGTAAGGCATAAGTGCTAAATGACGGGCTCTCTTAACTGCTACCGCAACTTTACGTTGGTACTTCAAAGAAGTTCCGGTTAATCTACGTGGTAAAAGTTTTCCTTGCTCATTTACAAAAGCAAGCAAGAAATCTGCATCTTTATAATCTACATACTTAATTCCAGAACGCTTAAAACGACAGTATCTCTTTGGTTTTACCGTTTCTATATTTAAAGGGGTTAGGTATCTAATTTCTCCACCCTTTTTACCTTTTGCTTGTTGTTCAATTGATGACATGGGTTATGCTTTTTGTTTGTTACGGTTTCTTCTCTTCTCTGCCCAAGCAATTGCGTGTTTGTCCAACGCAACAGTTAGGTAACGCATTACGCGCTCATCTCTACGGAATGCTACCTCGAACTCGTCGATAACGCTTCCGTCTACTTGAAACTCAAGTAATTGGTAAAAACCACTCTTTTTCTTTTGAATTGGGTAAGCTAAACGCTTAAGCCCCCAGTCTTCTTTAGCAACCATTTTTGCACCCTTAGATACAAGTAGGTCCTCATACTTTTTCACTGTTTCCTTTACCTGGTCATCAGATAAAACGGGATTCAAGATGAAAACAGTTTCATAATGATTCATATAAATCGTTTTTGTGTTAGTAATTATGGCACTATACCATAACAAGATGCAAAAATAATAATTATTTACTTTAAAAAAAAGTATCTATGAATTATATTCCTATTTCTTATTACTTACTTCCATTTTAAGGTAGCCACTTTTTCTCAAAATTCGGTTTACGCTTTTCTAGGAAAGCATCTCTACCTTCTTTTGCTTCCTCGGTCATATAGGCCAATCGTGTGGCTTCTCCTGCAAATACTTGTTGCCCCACCATTCCATCATCGGTTAGGTTCATGGCGAACTTCAGCATTTTTATAGACGTTGGTGACTTGGCAAGAATTTCTTGCGCCCACGCATAAGCAGTAGCCTCTAACTCCTCGTGTGGAACTACAGCATTTACCATTCCCATTTCGTAAGCTTCTTGTGCGCTATAATCTCTTCCCAAGAAAAAGATTTCTCTAGCGCGTTTCTGTCCTACCATTTTTGCTAAATATGCAGACCCATATCCTCCATCAAAGCTAGTTACGTCGGCATCGGTTTGTTTAAATATAGCATGTTCTTTACTCGCTAAGGTCATGTCGCATACCACATGTAAACTATGTCCGCCACCTACTGCCCATCCTGGTACTACACATATCACTGCTTTTGGCATAAAACGAATCAGTCGCTGTACATCTAGAATGTTCAAGCGGTGATATCCATCCTCACCTACATATCCTTGGTCTCCACGTGCACGTTGATCGCCTCCGCTACAAAAGCTATAAACACCATCTTTTGGCGAAGGGCCTTCGGCAGAAAGCAAGACTACACCAATACTCGTGTCTTCTTGCGCATCGTGAAATGCATCTAGTAGCTCGGAAGTGGTTTTTGGACGAAATGCATTGCGCACTTCGGGCCTGTTAAACGCAATGCGCGCTACGCCATTGGCTTTTTTATAGGTTATATCACTATATTCTTTTGCGGTTTTCCAATCTGGTTGTTTCATTTGTTATAGTTTTTAGCA
This sequence comes from Flavobacteriaceae bacterium, assembly GCA_035307105.1. Lineage (GTDB taxonomy): Bacteria > Bacteroidota > Bacteroidia > Flavobacteriales > Flavobacteriaceae > JAJYTI01. Next base: position 9,086 of record DATGMW010000116.1, on the reverse strand, counting down.
AATATATGCAATCCTTTAATTTTGTCGTAGTAATACGTATATTTAGCCTTGTATAAAATATAACTTGGCACAGAGATTGAATAATTTGCCACAAATTAAAGTTACCAATATGTCTTTTACCCAATACCTATTAGGTGTTTGTTTTTTGTTCTTGCTTCCTTTTTCTGGGTTTTCACAAGACCTAGAATTACCGAGGCTAGGTACTTTTCAGGTAGATAAGAACAAGATTCCAGAAATGCAAGATATTTGGAAGCGAAGCGATTACGGAAAATTAAATCAAAAGCTAAAACTCCCAGAAGTCAACTCCAAGAACTATCGTACACCAGTGGATATGGCAAACGTGGTAGCTCAAATAGAGAGTGGTAAACAAGCTGGAAGAAGTCAAGAGTTAATCGATAATATTCGTATTTCTTATGGTAACTATCAGACAGAGGATCAAAAGGCCACTTTTAGAATACACAACTCTCTTTATGATGATGGGAGACCGTCCAATCAAAAGTTTCATGTGTTATTTGACACCTGTATCCATGGAAATACACAACGCTATTGCAGGATCTGTTCACCACGAGCTGGATTTCGAAATTCTGCATTTGGCACCTTTGGACATCCAGCTACAAGAAGCTTCTATTACCCGTAGACTACTTATCGTCTTCCACTAATTCTATTCCATTATCTAACAGCTTGATTTTTCGATCTTTATACAGCACTCCAATTGCTTTTTTAAAGCTTTTCTTACTCAGCCCTAATCCATCCTGAATTTCCTTTGGTGTAGACTTATCATGCAATCCTAAAAATCCTCCCGCAGCCTGTAATTCTTTATATATGTATTCTGCATTAGGTTCAATACTTCTGTATCCAGGACGATGCAATACCAAATCAATCTTTTTGTCTGGGCGGATATTACTAATAAAAGCCTTCATTCTATCTCCTGTACGAATGTCCTCAAAAATATTGTCCATATAGAACAGTCCGCTATGCACACCATTTATAATAGCTTGCACTCCCAAAGGTGTTATATGTGTTATCAGCACCGATACCTCTTCGAAAGGCTCTACAGTCAAATTTTCATTAGAGAGATATTTATTGGTCTTGCTGGAGCCAACAAGCCTATCGGTAACCTCATCCAAATACATGTAAACAATATACCAATTCCCCACTTGCATATCCCTTGCCTGCTCATTGAATGGTACAAATAGTTCCTTATCGATTCCCATATCCATAAAAGCACCATACTGATTTACATCGCTACATTTTAAGTATCCAAATGTATTAATGGTAAGGTCTGGCGTCTGCGTAGTACAAATAGGACGTTCTTCGTTATCCAAGTACACAAAAACCTTTAACTCCTCTCCTATTTCAAATTTTTCTGGGAGAAATTTACCCGGCAAAAGGATTTCATTTCCTTTATCATCTCCCAAGAATAATCCAGAAGAGGTGTCTCTTAATATAGTAAGCGTATTGTAATCTCCTAATTTCATAATATTAATTCAAAATGTGTTGTTTATAGCACTTTTACTCTTGCATAGATTTAAAATACTCTTGCAAGATAACTTCGTTTCTCTCTCTTGGTGTAAAAACCTCCATTATTTTCGGCATGTCTGACTCCTCATAAAACTCCGAAAGTGCTTCGTTTAAAGAGTCATAATTCTCTACTGCAAGGTACTCATAATCATACATATTCGCTAGATGTTCGGCAGTAAGCTCATGATTTGTTTCGAAATACTCCGTAAACTTTTCTGCTTGCTTTGGTCCTGGGATGATTCTAAATATCCCTCCACCACTGTTATTTATTATTATTATTCTAAAGTTCTTAGGCGTACTGTTGTTCCAAAGCGCATTGCTATCGTAAAAGAAACTCAAGTCGCCAGTAATCAAAAGGGTTTGCTTTTTTGATGCCACCGCAGCGCCAATTGCTGTACTGGTGCTTCCGTCTATCCCACTCGTTCCGCGATTGCAAAAAACCGAGGTAGATTCTGGCATAGAAAACAATTGCCCGTAACGAATGGTAGCACTATTACTCAACTGCAAATCGATATTTTCGGGTAATTGATTAAAAATACGATTATAGACTCCAAAATCTGAATAGGGAACGTCTTTAGAGAAGACCGAGCGTTTGTTTATGCGCTGCTGGTACACATTCCAAAACTCCTCTTGATAGGAAGAATGTGTTTTTGGTTCGGATTCCAATAGGTTCTCTAAAAACTCTTGAATAGGTGTTTTAAAATAGGTATCCAACACAAAATACGTGTCTAAAGGGCGGTACGGATCTACATGCCAATGCAATGCTGGCTTGTAACTTCGTAAAAATGATTTGATTTTTTTGGAAACCACCAAGCCTCCAAAAGTCAATAACAAATCCGGTTGTAAATTCTTGCGTTGCGACTCCGTTAAACCCTCCAGAAGCATGTCGATAGTAGGAATAACCTTAGCGCCTTTTAAATTGGAAGTGGATTCTGTGAGCACCAATACGCTTGGGTCTTCCATTAGAATATCCAAGCATTTCTGCTCTACACTATTGGGTTCTAAAACTCCAACTAAAATCAATTTCTTCTTAGCAGAACGCCATTGTTCTAGATGTGTTTGATGGACTATTGGATTTACGGCTTTTTCTGCTAGCTTTGGTAAATTCCCTTCTTTTATAGTAGCTAACACTTCGCTTGTTTTATTGTATAGCGGTTCACTAAACGGTAAGTTTATATGCACGGGTCCCATTTCTTGCTGTGCGGTTTGCAAAGCAGTATAAATCACCTCTTGATTGTAGGTCATTTTAGTAACCTCCTCTATACAATTGGCATTATACAAGATGTGGTTTTGATAAACATTCGGTTGTCTAATGGTTTGCCCATCGCCAATATCAATATAATTCGCAGGTCGGTCTGCCGATAAAATCACCAATGGAATGCGGCTATAAAATGCTTCGGCTATGGCCGGATAGTAATTCAACAATGCTGAGCCCGAAGTACATAACAAAGCTACAGGTTTTTGTGTTTGCTGTGCCATTCCCAATGCAAAGAAGCCAGCACAGCGTTCGTCTACCACACTATAGGTTTTAAAAAATGGGTTCTCGGTAAATCCAATAGTCAAAGGTGCATTCCGTGAACCTGGGGAAATCACTATATTTTTAAGTCCAACATATTCACATAGGGCTACGGTAGCTTGCGCTAAAGGTAAGGATGGATATTTCATATATATCGTTACAATTACTCTATTAATGGTTTTAATACACGCAACATGGTCTGTGTTTTATTGCAGGTTTCTATCCACTCTTCCTGTGGATCGGAGTCGATGGTGATGCCGCCTCCTATGTAAAGAGAAGCTAGATTGTCTTCGACAGACATAGAGCGCAAATTTACATAAAGTCTACTTTTCTCTTTGGGTTGAATCACGCCAAGAAATCCGGCATAAAATTCTCTGTTAAAGTGTTCTTCCCGTAAGATAAATTCTCTTGCCACCGATGTTGGTGTGCCACAGATGGCAGGTGTGGGATGAATGGCTCGTGCAATAGCATTAATATCGGTGCTTTCTAACATTTGCCCATCGATATCGGTACGTAAATGCGCCACCACTCCTGCTGGTTGGGTGTATACGTCTGATACGTTAATGTTCTTGCATAAAGGTTTTATCTGATGCAAAATAGTATCGGTAACATATTGTTGTTCCTCTCGCTCTTTTGCTCGCCAATGTGGTTCTTTTCCTTCATAAGGTTGGGTTCCTGCCAGTGCCATGGTGTAAAACGTATCTTCCTGGGCCTGCACCAAAGTCTCTGGCGTAGCGCCACACCACCAACCAACTTCTGGATGAAACCACATGAATCGGAAAGCGGTAGGGTAAAGTTTCAATAAGCGTTTCATCACCAATACAGCATCCCATTCTCGCAAAGGCACTTGCTCCTCTCGCGCTAAAACTATTTTCTCTGCACTTCTGTCTGCTATAAACTCAATTCCCTTTGCAACCAAGTCTTCATGCATCTTTTGCTGCTCCACAGTTCGTTCTCTAGCTATAGGCTCTACTTGGATTGGAGACATTGCTAGCGTTTCCTGATAATGTTTGGCCTCCTCGAAAGGCAAAAACAGAACGGATTTTTCATTATCGAAGGGTGCTAGTACAAATCCAGCTTCCGAAAAGGTATCCGATCGGTGCAACTTTGTGGTTTGCTGCACATACAAATGCACTTCTTGGCTATTGGGCTCGGCAAAAATAACCAAAGGTAAATTCTGCTGTGTATAGGTTTTAAATTTTTCTAACAGAGATACTTCCTGCATGCTTTTTATCTTTTATTCAATGCTATGGTGGATAGTTTTACTTGAGAGATGAGCTCTCCTTTTTCGTTGGTTACAGGAATATTGAACAACTGTAAGGTTCTTCCTTTATGCAGTACCGTTGCGGTTGCATATACATATCCTTCACTGATTCCTTTTACATGATTGGCGGCAATATCGATTCCACGTACTTGAATATCTTTATTTTCTAAGAAATAGAAAGCTGCAAAGCTCCCAACCGTTTCTGCCAATGCCACCGTTGCACCACCGTGCAACACACCATTGGGCTGGTACACCTTTGGTCCTACTGGCATGCGAGCTACTACTCTATCCTTCTTTACCTCTACAAACTCAATGTCTAAAGTTTCCATTAAGGTCCCTTTATTATTAGCGTTTATTTTATCTAACAGCTCTTGTTCTGTATACTCCATATTTTAATTCTATTTTTGTAATCTGTAAAAATACAAAATGTAGTTCGTATGTCTTTAGAAAAAATCGCTTCTTACCAAGCAAAAAACACGTATCATACTTTGAATAAACTAACGGATAAAACACAAAATATATGGATTGTGTTTCATGGAATGGGATACCTCAGCCGTTATTTTATACGCTATTTTAGAACTCTAGATGCCAAAACCAATTATATCATCGCCCCTCAAGCTCCCTCCAAGTATTATCAAGACAGTACGTTTAAGCATGTTGGCGCTTCTTGGTTAACAAGGGAGAATAGAGAGTTAGAAACAGACAATGTACTGGCCTTTGTGCAATCTGTTTGGGAAAATGAAATACAAAGCGCGCCTTCTTGTAGGGTTTTTGTTTTGGGATACTCACAAGGCGTTTCCATTGCCACAAGATGGGTAGCAAAATATAAAATAGACTGCCAACATCTCATCCTCCATTCTGGTGGTATTCCAGAGGAATTGAAAAAGAAAGATTTTGACCACTTGAATAAAGACAGTCAAACCCTTTATTTATATGGCGATAAAGACCCCTATATCACTGAGGCGCGTAAGACCGAAGAACAGATTAAAGGAAATAAACTATTTGACAACTTAAAAATCGAAGTCTTTGAAGGCAAGCATGAAGTCTATCCAGCTATATTCCCTAGTCTAACAAAATTATAATTCTTTCTTACTTGCTATAAAACAAAAGCTGCTTGGAGTTTTCCAAACAGCTTTTGTTTTATTTTTCCATAAACTCGGAAGTTTACTACTTTGCTTGTTCTTCTTCTTGTTCCTTCATCGCTTCTTCAATAGGAGCAGACATTTTCTTGTAAGTTCCATCTTCTAAGCTAGTTCGGATAGCACTAAATGCATCCAATGTAACCTGAATATCCTCTTCGGTATGGTTGGCTGTTGGAATTAACCTCAGCAAGATCAGACCTCTTGGTATTACTGGGTATACTACTATAGAGCAGAATACGCCATATTTTTCACGTAGTTCTTTTACAAGCACCATCGCTTCTGGAATACTACCTTTTAGGTATACTGGCGTAACGCAGCTTTCTGTAGTTCCTAAATCGAACCCTCTTTCGCGAAGTCCTGACTGCAACATGTTCGTATTCTCCCAAAGCTTATCTTTAAGCTCTGGCATGGTACGCAACATATCTAAACGCTTAAGCGCTCCTACTACTAATTGCATTTGCAAGGATTTTGCAAACATTTGCGAACGTAGGTTGTATTTTAAGTAGTCGATAATTTCTTGATCAGCTGCAATAAACGCACCTGTACTTGCCATAGCTTTGGCGAAAGTTGCGAAATACACATCGATACCATCTTGTACTCCTTGCTCCTCTCCAGCTCCAGCACCAGTTTTTCCTAGTGTTCCAAAACCGTGTGCATCGTCTACAAAGAATCTAAAGTTGTATTTTTCTTTTAGTGCAACAATTTCTTTCAATCTTCCTTGCTCTCCGCGCATTCCAAAAACACCTTCGGAGATCAATAGGATTCCCCCTCCAGTTTTTTCCGCTATTCTCGTTGCGCGCTGCAAGTTCTTTTCAATACTTTCTAAATCATTATGTCTGTAAGTAAAGCGTTGTCCCATGTGTAGTCTTACACCATCTATAATACAAGCGTGTGCATCTACATCGTAAACAATAACATCATCCTTATTAACCAAAGCGTCGATAGTAGACACCATTCCTTGGTATCCGAAGTTAAGCACGTAGGCTGCTTCTTTCTGAACAAACTCAGCAAGCTCTACTTGTAGTTTCTCGTGCATATCGGTATGTCCACTCATCATTCTAGCGCCCATTGGGTATGCCGAACCATATTCTGCTCCTGCTTCTGCATCGATTTTACGAACTTCTGGATGATCTGATAAACCTAAGTAGTCATTCACACTCCAGGTTACCACTTCCTTCCCTTTAAAAGTCATCCTATTTGAAATAGGGCCTTCTAGTTTTGGGAAGACAAAATAACCTTCGGCTTGGGAAGACCACTTTCCTAAAGGTCCCTTATCTTCATAAAATTTATCAAATAAATCTCTCATATATCTATAATTTCAAGGGTTATAAAACGTTGGCAAAAATACGCATTTTTATTACCAATTACTACTTTATGCCCTATGTTTGAGTATATCCTTAAATAGTTCGTTTGTTTTTTAGGAAGGATTAAGCTTCTTGTTTTACCTGGCTAACTGCAAATTCCTTCAAAACCGATACTGCATAATCCACTTCTGCGAGGGTATTGTAGGTAGAGAATGAAAAGCGTAAGGCCGAACGACTTCCCACTTCTTCTCCCAAGATTGCACGAAGCACATGAGATCCAGAACTTCCGCCACTTTGGCAAGCACTACCTTGCGAACAAGCGATTCCTTTTAAATCTAATTGGAAAAGCATCAACAAAGCTTTCTTTTTGCTTATAGGCAGACTAAAATTTATCAGCGTATAGGTGCTGTTATCCTTATCGGTACAAGCGCCGTTAAATAGAACGCCAGGAATTTCTCTTTTAAGTGTCGTTATAAAGTAATTTTTCAATTTCTGAATATAGGCACTTGACTCTTCTAGGTTGTCATACGCCATAGTGATTGCACGGTGCATTCCTGCAATTGCATATACTGGCTCTGTTCCTGCACGCATGCCACGTTCTTGTGCACCACCATGTATAAGTGGCTCCAACCCACTTCCTTTGCGTATAAATGCAAAACCAACGCCTTTTGGACCGTGAAATTTATGTGCAGCAGCCGTTGCAAAATGGATTTTATTTTGAGAGAAATCCATAGGGAAATGCCCTATAGATTGTACTGTATCGCTATGGAATAAAGCATTATACTTTGCACACAAGTCTCCCACTGCATGAATATCTAAAAGTGTTCCCACCTCATTATTTACATGCATCAAACTGACTAGTGTTTTCTCTTTTGATTGTTTTAATAATTCTTCTAAATGCTTAAGATCCACACGTCCTTTCTCATCTACCTTTACATAGTCGACCTTTGTCCCAAACTCGGCTTCTAGCGCATCTAAGCTATGCAAAACAGCATGGTGCTCTATCTTGCTGGAGATGATTCTTTTCACTGCTAAACCTTGTACGCATCCCTTCAAGATAAAATTAACCGCTTCTGTTCCTCCAGAAGTAAAAATAATCTCGGTGGGTTGTGCATTTAATCTACTGGCAATTTCTTTTCTAGCAGTTTCGATTATCGACTTAGCCGATCGCCCATACGCGTGTGTCGAGGATGGATTACCATACTCTTGCTTTAACACCTCTGTCATATACGACACAACCTCCTCATGTATAGGCGTAGTTGCCGCATTGTCAAAATATACTTTTTCCATATTGCAAAAATAAGATAAATTAAAACTTCTAAACACATAATTGGTTGAAATTATATTACTTTTGCTCTTGGATTATAAACTGTATTCTATGCGCTACGCTTGGTTTCTATTGTTTCTGCTTACATTCACCCTAGTTTCATGCAGTGATGGAGATATTATTTTAACCAATTTTGACTTTGAAAACAGTCCGCTAGAAACCTGTGAAAGCCAAAATAGTCGGGTGTTTTTTAAAAGAAATAAAAATAGCCCAGAGTCGTTAGCTTTAACTATTCCTAAAACAGATAGCTTGTACTACCGAACAGATACCATCCAATATCCGCTAAATGGCAATACTGCCAAATTATTCTATCGTCTACACGACGAACAAGTGCCAAATAATTATTTCTGTCAGTCTATACCTCCTAGCTATCCTAAAACAGAACAAGAGTACGTTTCCGATACAGGAATGGCCATTGTATATGTATTGGTAAAAAACAGTAATAAGGAAGAAGGAAATCCAGTAGACACCTATCCTTATACCTTAACTACTCAGGTAAGTGTAATTTTGAAAGACATTTCTCTTTACAACGGCGACGAAACCATTATTAAAGAAACCTTATCGTTGGGAACGATAAGCAATATACTGAGTAGAACTATAGTAGGTCCTGATCAGGAATAAAAAATCTATTTAGGGTTCTGATAGATATACACTTCGGTAGCACCCGCCCCGTATTTTCTATAACTAGCATCCGAGAAAGTAACTTCAGGATAGCGTCTAAAAAGAGTTTCCAACTCCATACGCAACACGCCTTCTCCTACGCCATGTATAAACACCAATTTAGGAATTCGATTGGCAATAGCATGCTCCAATCTTTGTCTGGCGGTTTCGATTTGCAGATTAAGCATATCGAAATTACTCCAGCCTTTTGTGGAGTGCGTCAACTTACCTATATGCAAATCAACTTCAACTACTGGCGTTTCTTTATTTTTCTTACGAGAGTTTATTTTTCGAGGTTTCGCCAGTTGCTTTTCCTTTAAGACTGTTTCTAAGTCTTGCCCATCAAAAACCA
>DATGMW010000115.1:0-12956 GCA_035307105.1 Flavobacteriaceae bacterium | reverse complement strand
ATTCCGCTTGAGCATCTAATGCGCTTGTGGGTTCGTCAAGCACCATAATGTCCGCATCTTTCATATAGGCTCTAGCTAAAGCAATTTTTTGCCATTGTCCACCGCTCAACTCTTGTCCTTCGGAAAAACGTCTTCCTAACTGTTGCTCCAAACCATTGTACATCACGTTGATAACTTCGTCGGCAAGACTTCTAGATGCTGCATCATGGATTACATCATCCTCTTGTACTTTCTCTATATTTCCTACAGCAATATTCTCACGTACCGTAAATTCGTATTTAAAAAAGTCTTGAAATATAACACCAAAGCGTTTTCGATAAGCATCTACATCAAATTTGTTGATATTAATACCATCCAAAAGTATTTCCCCTTTACTTGGCTCGTAAAACCTTAGAATAAGTTTGATTAAGGTTGTTTTCCCTGCACCATTCTGCCCAACAAATGCCATTTTCTCGCCAGCTTTTATCTTAAAACTTACTCCTTTCAAGACTTTTTCTTTACTTCCAGGATAGGTAAAATGCACATCTCGTAACTCAAAGCCTACAAGAATCTTATCAGGTAGCGGTGCTTTTTCTTCGGTTGTTTGTTCGATTTTTAAATCCAAGAAATCAAAGTAGTCTTGTAAATAAAGAGCACTTTCGGAAATTCGCGTAAAGCGAGAGAAAAACCCTTGTAGGTTATTACGTAAACGGTTAAACGATCCAGATAAGAAAGTGAGTTCCCCGATACTAATCACGCCAGCTATAACACGTAAAATTATATATATGTAGGCACCGTAGTAAGAAAGCACACCAAGGACATTGAACAGAGATCCGTATAAACTCTGTTTTACAGAAAGGTTTTTGCTTATTTGATAATACTCATCGGATAGTCCTTTAAACCGCGCCGCTATAAAATCAGTAAGTCCAAAAAGCTTCACCTCTTTTGCGGTTTGGTTGTTCGCTCCAATAAATCGGAGATAATCCAGCTCCCTACGTTCACTCGTCCAACTCCTGGCGATAGAATAACGAGTGGAGCTAAACTTAGCTTCGTTTATAAAGGAAGGAATAATGCTTAAAATTAGAATAAGTATAAGAATGGGCGCCAAGAAAATAAGTCCAGCGATAAGCGAAATCATAGAGATAACGCTTTCGGCTTGTCCTAACACATTGCTCATTAAACCCACTCTTTGGCTGGTTTGTGTACGTGCTCGTTCTAATTTATCGTAGAATACTGGATCTTCTAATTGTGCAATGGTAAGCTGGCTAGTTTTACGAATAATTTTCTCTGAGGAATTGTTGCTGTATAAATCCCCAATTAATCCATCGGTAAGGTTGATTAAACGCCCTAAAAGATCGGATAAGATAGCGACAGAGAATTCGATTACAACGTATTTCCATAAAACACTTAAATCTTTATCCTCTAAAGAAACTTGAAGAATAATTTCATCGATAATCAGTTTTCCGACCCAAAGAATAACCACCGGTGTAAAGGAATTCACCAATCTAGCTAGAACATTTACTATAAACAGTTTTGGGCTACTGCAGTATATTTCTTTAAAGAAACGCGGTACGGCTCGCATAGCCAAAAAAGCATCCTTTATAGAAGTTCGCTCTTTTTTATCGGTAATAGATTTGGGTATTCGTCTTGACATATATTTTTTTGACTTTTAGTGTTTTAAGATAACCAAGGTTCTTTTAATGCTTTATTCCATTAAATTTTTACTATTTATTCTGCAAGTTTATCTGCTCTTAATAAAACCAATTGCAAAAATACTATAAACACCTGACAATTTTCTTACAACTCAAGATTAGGTTCGATGCGTGGAATGATGGAATAATCCTTAACTTTACGACAACAAAAAATTATCGAAAATGAGAAAATATCTTTTCGCTGCACTTGCTCTTATGGGAACAGGACTTGTGTATGCTCAGAAAACACTTACACCAGAAGATCTTTGGCAGATTAAAAGAGTGAGCCCGATTGGGATTACCGACAAAGGAGATGAAGTGGTCTACAAAGTAACCATTCCAAACATTAAGGAAAACAGCTTCGACAGCGAACTTTTCGTTGTTCCAATTAAAGGAGGCACTCCAAAAAAGATCGAAGATTATGACCAACTTATCCGCAACAGCAAACTTTCAGTAGACGGAAAGCATGAATTATTTCATAAAAGCGTTCATATAAACGATGTTTTAGGAAAAGATTTATACAAAGACTTAGAAAAGTCGGATGTATATATTTATGAAGCGTTGGATTATCGCCATTGGGATACATGGAACGATGGAAGTTTTAACCATGTATTTCTAAAAGAAGTAGCTACTGGCAAAGAAACAGACTTGCTAGAAGGCGAACCATATTACACACCACAAGCGCCATTTGGAGGTGCGGAGGACTACATTTGGGCACCAGATGGAAAGTCGGTTTATTATGTTTCTAAGAAATTAGAAGGAACCGAATATGCTACTAGCACCAACACCGATATTTATAAGTACGACTTAGCTTCCAAAACAACGAAGAATATTACGGGGGATAATAAAGGGTACGATACCAATCCAGCATTTAGCAGCAACGGAGCAATGGCTTGGTTGCAGATGGAAACCGAAGGTTATGAAGCGGACAAAAACGATATCGTAGTATTAGAAAATGGCGTAAAACAAAATCTTACAGCCCATTGGGATGAAACTGTGAGCTCTTTTAAATGGGCTAAAAATGCTAAGGACATTTACTTTATTGCACCAAAAAATGGTACGGTTCAGTTATTTAAAGTAGACTATCCAGGAAGAACAAGAAAAATGCCTTCGATAGAGCAATTAACCGACGGACAGTTTGACGTTAATGGTATTGTAGGAGAATACAAAGACGGCCTTATTGTTACTAGGACTACCATGAATCAGGCTACAGAACTGTACCGTTATGATTTTAAATCTAAGAAACTAGAACAACTTACCCATGAAAATGATGCGTTCTATAAGGAGCTAGATCTACCTACAGTAGAAAAGCGTATGGTAAAAACCAGAGATGGGAAAGACATGTTGGTTTGGGTTATATTGCCTCCAAACTTCGATGCATCCAAGAAATACCCTACTTTATTATACGCACAAGGTGGCCCACAATCTCCACTTTCTCAGTTCTATTCTTTCCGTTGGAACTTCCAGCTTATGGCATCTAAAGGCTATATTATAGTAGCACCGAACCGTAGAGGAATGCCAGGACATGGTGTAGAGTGGAATGAAGCCATCAGCGGTGATTGGGGCGGTGGTGCTATGAATGACTACTTAGATGCTATAGACGATGTAGCAAAAGAGCCTTATGTAGATAACGACAGAATTGGAGCAGTAGGTGCAAGCTTTGGCGGGTATTCTGTATTCCAATTAGCTGGCAATCACGAAGGTCGATTCAAGAGCTTTATATCTCACTGTGGACTATTTGATAACCGAAGCATGTATGGAACAACAGAAGAGCTATTCTTTGTAAACAAAGACATGGGCGGTGCGTATTGGGAGAAGGATAATGAAATAGCACAAAAAACGTACAACGAGTTTAACCCAATTAACTATGTTTCAAATTGGGATACGCCAATCCTTATTATACAAGGAGCAAAAGACTTCCGAGTGCCTATTGAGCAAGGACAACAAGCATTTCAAGCAGCACAATTGCTTGGAGTAAAGAGCAGGTTTGTTCTATTCCCAGAAGAAAACCACTGGGTACTACAACCACAAAACGCCTTGGTATGGCAGCGTGAGTTCTTCAACTGGCTTGAAGAAACCCTTTAAAAAGTATTTAATAGTCAGTGATCAGCAGGCAATTAGTTGATAGCTGATGGCTGAAAGCTAATAGTTAATCCATTAACGCAAAAAACCCATAAATCAAAAAGATTTATGGGTTTTTTATTATTTAGTATCCTTTTTTAGAAAAATCTCTATTCTGAGAAGAACGAGTCTACGAACTCGTATTTGTTGAATACTTGTAAATCCTCTATTCCTTCACCTACTCCAATATATCTAACCGGAATCTTAAACTGATCGCTTATACCAATTACAACTCCTCCTTTTGCTGTACCATCTAACTTGGTAACAGCAAGTGAAGTTACTTCTGTAGCAGCAGTAAAGTGCTTGGCTTGCTCGAAAGCATTTTGTCCTGTGGAACCATCCAACACAAGCATTACATCGTGTGGTGCTCCTGGAATTACCCTGTCCATTACTCGTTTTATCTTGGTAAGCTCGTTCATCAGGTTTACCTTATTGTGCAGTCGCCCAGCGGTATCTATAAGCACCACGTCGGCGTTCTGACTTACTGCTCTTTCTAAGGTGTCGAAAGCTACACTCGCAGGATCGCTTCCCATTTCTTGTTTCACCATTTCTGTATCGGTACGATCTGCCCAAATTTGCAGCTGATCAATCGCCGCAGCACGGAACGTATCGCCCGCTCCTAAGATTACTTTTTTACCTGATTTTTTGAATTGATGAGCCAGCTTCCCTATAGTCGTTGTTTTCCCTACACCGTTTACTCCTACCACCATAATTACATAAGGTACATCTAGTTTAGGAATAGTAATTTCCGTCGGCGATGCTTCGCCATGCGTTTCGGTAAGCAGCCCTGCAATTTCTTCACGCAGGATTTTATTTAACTCTGTAGTGCCTAGATATTTGTCTTTGGCTACACGCGCTTCAATTCTATCGATTACTTTTAGCGTAGTATCTACCCCGACATCACTAGTTACTAGAACCTCCTCTAGATTGTCAAGCACATCATCGTCTACCGTGCTTTTACCAGCTACTGCTTTGCTTAGCTTATCAAAAAAAGTGGACTTTGTTTTTTCTAGTCCTTTATCTAAAGTTTCCTTCTTCTCTTTCGAGAATAGTTTTTTAAAAAAGCTCATATACTGTATGATTTACAATAATAAATGTAATTGTATTACTCAGGTAATACTCCTATTCTAACAAAGATACGTTAAACCTAGATTAAATACGATGAGAAAGTCATATTCTGCTTTCTTTCTGTGAAGATTCTTAGTGCTTAATGCAAGTAGATAAAGTTAGAGACTAGGGTTTGATGCGGGATACTAGGTCGAAGGCAAATCCTCTATTTTTCCTTGTAATTTTTTATACTGGATAAACTGCTAACTTATATAGCGTTATAGTACTATCTTACTTACAATAGGTCAAGCCACTTTTAGTTACAAAAGTGGCTTGTTTATATAATCTAATAAGTAGTAGGAATGCTTACTTTTGCTCCTTTAACCAATCTTTTACGAATTCTGGAGACATCATAGCCTCAACAAAAACGTAAGCACCAGATTTCTCTGACTTAACCATTTTTATAGCTTTGGTCAATCTTTTAGAACCTGTTTGTAACTTAGATATTGCTTTCTTTGCCATGATAAATTATTTTATTTCCTTATGGAGTGTCATCCTTTTAAGGATCGGGTTAAACTTCTTCAACTCCAATCTGTCTGGAGTATTTCTTCTATTCTTTGTAGTGATGTAACGAGACATTCCCGTTTGTCCAGAAGCTTTATGCTCTGTACATTCTAAAATCACTTGAACTCTATTTCCTTTTTTAGCCATTGCTATTCGTTTTTAATAAAGATAAATTACTTCTTCAAGAAACCTTTTTCTCTTGCTTCCTTAACAACTGCGTAAATTCCTCGCTTATTAATATCTTTTAACGCAGAAGTAGATATCTTTAGGTTAACCCACGCATCTTCTTCCGGAATATAAAATCGCTTCTTCACCAAGTTCACATTAAACTTGCGCTTGGTTTTATTCATAGCGTGAGACACGTTGTTTCCAACCATGGCACGCTTACCGGTTAATTCACAAACTCTAGACATTTCCTTATTACTTTATGTGTTATTCAAAATCAGATTGCAAACTTAAGGATTAAATTCTGTACTGACAATAAAAGACAATTCAATTTTTAAATTTCTTTCCATAATTTAGTCAGAGCAGCGTTGGTTGCACGTTTTATAACGGTTTCCCTTACTTTACCAAAGGCATGTTTGGTCACTTTTACTTCTGTTGGTGTCTTTAGTGCGATAAAAACTGTACCTATTTCGGCATCGCTATCTCCTTTCGTAGGTCCAGCTTCGCCAGTAGTCGCTAGTGCATAGTCTGTATTGTACAACCTACTTACTCCTTCTGCCATAGCCATAGCTACTTCTGCACTCACTACGCTATGCTTCTCTAAAAGCTTAGGGTCTACTCCTAATATATTTAATTTTGACTCGGTTGCATAGGCTATAATACTACCAGCATAAAAGCTCGAAACCCCGGACTCTTGGGTAATGCTTTTAGACAAATAACCACCGGTTACACTTTCTGCTACACTTAATGTGGCTTTCGCCTGATTCATTTTCTTTTTGATTTGTTCTATCAAGCTGGTTTCCTCCTCTACTCCAACTGCTACATCTGGCAATAGTGACTTTAACTCTTCTACATATAGATCGATAGTATTTTCCACTACCTCTCGACTTTTATTAGAGCCTAAAAGACGTAAACGGACTTTGCTATTGGATGGTAAGTATGCGAGCTTAACCGCTGTTGGCAAAGCTTCTTCCCAATCCTTTAATCGATGCATCAACACACTTTCTCCTAAGCCATAGGTCAGCAAGGTTCGGAAGTAAATGTGTTCGGTAGTAAAAACTTCTTGAATGGCTGGTAAAACCTGTTCGGTGAGCAAGGCCTTCATTTCAAATGGCACGCCTGGCATCGCAATACATATTGCATTATTATAGTTCACCCACAATGCAGGGGCAGTACCATTTTCATTCACAAATATTCTTGCATTGGCAGGAACCAGTGCTTGGTTTTTATTCACCTCCCAATTATCGCGCTTACCACGAGCTTCATGACGAGTTTTCAGCTCTTCTAATACCAATCCATTTTCCACCAACGTATCTTCCGTCAGTGTACAAAGCACTTTTTGGGTTTTATCATCGTTGGTAGGCCCTAGCCCTCCAGTCATTAAAACCAAGGAGGTTTCGCTTGTCGCTGTTTTTATAGTATCTATCATTTGCTCCTCGATGTCGGCAATGGTCCATACCTTACTTACCTCTATTCCGATTCGCTGTAAAGACTTTGCTATAAAAGTAGCATTGGTATTTACGGTTTCACCTAATAGCAATTCGTCTCCTATACTTATTATCTGTGCTTGTACTTTGCTCATAGTTATTTAATTTATCGGATATCTACTGTAAACATCGAACGGTCGTTTAAAAATCCTTCTAACTTATCCCCATCCATCACTTGTCCTACTCCTGCTGGTGTTCCTGTGAAAATGATATCGCCAGTGCGCAAGGTAAAGTAAGTGGATATATAAGCGATAAGCTCATCGATTTTCCATAGCATGTGCGAGGTATTTCCATTCTGAACCGTTTCGCCATTTTTCTGTAAACTAAACGGAATGTTTTCCATAGACAAAAAACTCTCCTTACTCACAAACTCTCCAATTATGGCAGAATTATCGAAAGCTTTTGCTTTTTCCCAAGGCAGACCTTTTTCTTTCAACTTCTGCTGGATATCCCTAGCAGTAAAGTCGACTCCCAAGCCTATTTGGTCGTAATATTTGTGGGCGAACTTTGCATCGATATGTTTTCCTACACGATTTATCTTCACCAACACCTCCACTTCATAATGCAGGTCTTTTGTAAAGTCAGGAATATAAAAAGCTTGTTTAGATGGTAAAACTGCGGTATCGGGTTTTAAAAACAATACGGGGCTTTCTGGGCGTTCGTTTTCTAATTCCTCTATATGCGCCGTATAGTTTCGTCCTACACAAATAATTTTCATACCTATTTCTTGGTGTTTAGTTCTTGTAGACGAATACGGGTTAAAACACGCTTTGTGTATAATGGGAAGTCTGCATTTAGCAACCATCCAAAATATCCAGGTTCCTGCTCCAAAACATCCACCACTCGTTTTCCTCTGTGTTTTCCAAAAGAGAATACCTCTTCTCCCTCCTCATTATAAGCAATATAACCTGCAAAATCAACAAATTCTTTATGCTTGCTATATTGCGCTAAAAAGTTTACGTCATTTTCTAAGTCATCATAGCGACCTAGCTGAGCTTTTAGCACTTCGTATGTCGCTAAAGTATCGGCTTCTGCACTATGTGCATTATCCAAATTCTTGTCGCAATAAAACTTATAAGCCGCTTCTAGCGTACGCTTCTCTTTTTTATGGAAGATGGTTTGCACATCTATAGCTAAAGCTTTCTTTAAATCAAAGTCTATCTCTGCTCGCAAAAGTTCTTCAGCCAACAGCGGAATATCAAAACGATTGGAATTGAAACCCGCTAAATCGGAATCTTTTATCATTTCATAGATGCGAGGTGCTAATTCCCTGAACGTTGGCTCATTAGCCACCATATCGTTGGTAATTCCGTGCACCGCAGTGGTTTCTGCTGGAATAGGAATCTCAGGGTTTACACGCAAGGTTAGGCTCTCTTTATTGCCATTAGGAAATACTTTTAAGATAGATATTTCTACAATCCTATCGCTTGCAACCTGAACCCCAGTAGTTTCTAGGTCGAAAAAACATAACGGCTTGCTTAAATTAAGTTTCATCTTTGATTTATTTTATACGAAAAAACTTGCCTATTCCAGGATGTAATACACTAGGACTAAGCAAGTTTCATTTCTATTTTTAATTATATTCTATGCAACTAAAAGTCTTGGTTTATATCCCAAGCCTCTAAATAATCTGCTACACGTTTTACAAACTGTCCGCCTAGCGCTCCATTCACCACACGGTGGTCGTAAGAGTGCGACAAGAACATTCTATAACGAATCCCTATAAAGTCTCCGTCTGGGGTTTCTATCACTGCTGGCACCTTTCGGATGGCTCCAAGTGCTAAGATACCTACTTGTGGTTGATTGATAATAGGTGTTCCCATTATACTACCAAAAGTACCTACGTTTGTAACGGTATAGGTTCCTCCTTGTATTTCGTCTGGCTTAAGCTTACCTATTCTAGCTCTGTTTGCCAAATCATTTACCGCTTTTGCGATACCGACTAAGTTTAACTGATCGGCATTTTTAATCACAGGTACGATTAGATTTCCATCAGGTAATGCAGCTGCCATCCCCAAGTTTACACTCTTATGTTTGATGATGTTGTCTCCATCAATAGAGATGTTCATCATAGGAAAATCTTTTAGCGCTTTGGCTACCGCCTCCATAAAGATAGGGGTAAAAGTAAGTCTTTCGCCTTCGCGTTTCTCAAAAGCATCTTTCACCTTTTTTCTCCAATTCCAAATATTGGTTACATCACACTCTACAAAAGATTGTACGTGCGCCGAGGTTTGTATACTATCGATCATGTGCTTGGAGATCAGTTTCCCCATACGCGTCATTTCAATAATCTCGTCCTCACCCGATGCAATTACTCTTGCAGGTTCAGGCTTGGCGGCTGGTGCTTTTGTTGCTACCTGCTTTGCTGGCTGTGTACCACGGTTTTCTACATACGCAAGAATATCGTTTTTAGTAACTCTAGCTTCTTTTCCAGTTCCTACTATAGCATCTAGTTCCTCTTGCGAAATCCCTTCGGTTTGTGCAATGTTGCGAACCAGTGGCGAGTAGAATCTATCTCCAGTATTGGCAATAGAAGTTTGTGTAACCTCTTTTGCTTCTGCCATTTGCTTTTCTACCTCTTGCACCGCCGCTGCTTCTTGTTTGCTTGGTGCAGCAGTTGCAGATGGAGTCGCCTCTATCTCTGCATCGGTTTCTATTATAGCTAATGTTTGTCCTACTTGTACTACATCATCCACTTCAAAAAGCATCTCCACAAGCACGCCTTCCACCTCGCTAGGAACTTCACTATCTACCTTATCGGTTGCTATTTCTAGCACGGCTTCGTCTATTTCTATCGTATCGCCTACTTCCTTAAGCCAAGCAGTAACCGTTGCTTCGGCTACACTTTCCCCCATTTTGGGTAATTTCAATTCAAATCTTGCCATATCTCTGTAAAGAATCAATTATTTTTTTGCGTTGCTAAATTAGTAATTTTTTGCTGTTTTTTACCTCAAATCCTATTAAATAACCTCCTCACCGACTTTTTCATCGCTTTTCTAACTCCCTACAAGTGCTAAATTATACGCAGCTCCTCACAATATCCTGATTTAATAGATAGGTAAACAGGAAGTTTTATTTATATTTGATTCTGAAAAACACATATTATAAGCATCATGATTAAAAAAATCCTATTTACCGCAAGCATACTCTCTGCTTTTGCTAGTTTCTCTTGCAAACAGAATGATAAAGAAGTTTCTAGTTCTATTGAAACTACTGAGGCAATAGACATTACTACCTACGAAGTTTTTGGCGAAGAATTTTCTGTTGAAAATGCTCTTTCTACGGAAGCCATGAGAGTTAATTACGAGAATATGAAAGTTGGAGACTCTATGGAGGTTAGTTTTATAACCAAAGTGAATGAGGTATGCCAGATGAAAGGATGCTGGATGAAATTGGATTTAGGAGATGATAAAACCGAGTCATTTGTGAAATTTAAAGACTATGAGTTCTTTGTTCCTATGGATGCTAGCGAAGCCGAGGCAATAGTAAAAGGAGTAGCTTATAAAGCAGAGACTTCTGTTGCAGACCTTAAACACTATGCAGAAGATGCTGGAAAATCGGAAGAAGAAATCGCCGCTATTACCGAGCCAAAAGTAGAGTATTCGTTTCTTGCTGATGGTGTTTTTCTTAAAAAATAATGATTAGGTATTTTAATTTCTACACTCTTATAATAACTGTTCTTCTATTTGCAAGCTGCGAACAGCCTGCACCAGAGAAGAAGGAAAGTGCTTTTCAGAACTTTTACGAACAGTCGGAAATGGCAGCTATAATGGTAGACATGCACGGCTTTCTACAAGAAGACCGCATGCGTATTTTAGAATCTAAGCCTCTTAACGAGGTTCCAGAATACTTTCAGGATATTAAAACTGCTGAAATGGGTGGTAATTTTAATCACAATCCTTTTTTTAGCGGTTTTGCCGAGGCCTTCCTAAAAAACATGGAAATCTTACACACTTCAGAAACCGAAGACAAAATCACCCAATATAACAATGCCGTAAACTCCTGCATAGCTTGCCATACTTCGGGTGCAGCTTGTACGGGGCCCATTCCGAAAATCAATAAGCTCTTGATTAAGACAGAGTAACTTATTTAAAAAAAGTAGAAGTAATTAGAAACAGAGTAGCACAAATCCTATGGATTTGTTGAGGAGACAACCTCCTTCGGGGTTTGAGGAGTAGTCCTAACACTGTTAGCGTATGGAGAGTAGTTTTGATATTTGTGGACTTGTTTCATTACCCATTCTTTGAGGGAGTATGAAAGAATACACGTGTTCGCGAGGGGATATGGAAAACAATAAAATCGTATCTTTACTATATCAAAAAAACAAAGCCATGGATTTACAATCGGATTTAAAGTGGATACATAAGGAGTTGGATAGAGTAAAAGACTCACTATTTATCGAAACTATAAAAAGCATGTTGATGTATAACAAAAAGTGACTTCCAAAAGGATTAGCAAAGCGCAATACAACCAAGAAATTGAAGCGTCCATTGCACAGATTGAAGAAGGCAATACCTTCACACATCAACAAGTGAAAGAACGCATGGAAAAATGGACAAAAGAATAATCTCAACACATCAAGCAAAAACAGATTTGCGAAAGGCTTTCTTTGGACTTACTTGAATACTCAGAGTCTCTAAAAATTACATCTTGGATTATTTCTGAGATGTATGCGTCGGTTTCGATATTAGCGACGAATCCAGAAATTTATGAGTTTGACTTATGGATAAATTTTCATTTATAAATTCAACAATTTTTCTGGATTTTGATAGACACTAAATACATCTAAAATTAGAACTTCTTTGTTTTGACGTTCGTAAATAATTTTATAACTCCATTTGGATATAAACCTAAACCGTTTATCGTTGATAATAAGATCCATCGAATACTCAACATTTGGATCAGATAGAGTATTGCCTAAATCTAGTAGTTTATTAAAAACCAATTCAGCATTTTGCGGGCTATCTTTGTAGATGAAATCATAAATAAGAACTAGACTCTCCATAGCCTGTTTGGACCATCTCACTTTCATTTTTTCCTATTAAGAACGAATTTCTTGACTTCCTCGGTAGAATAGGTCTTTGCTCCATTTGCTACAGATTTACTTATACTTTTTATATGAGTTTTATAGCTTTGTTCGGTTAATGGTTCTCCCTTAGCTGTATAAGCTATAACACTCTCCTTCTCTTCTATGATTCGATTAATTTTTTCTAAAACATCGTCCTTCGCTTTATTTAAAATATAATCTGCTAGTTTCTTTCTATTTAAATCAAAGGTTTTCATAACTATCGTTTTACAAGATAAAATTACTGATTTTATTTCATTTAATATTAATGCTATGTTAAAACCATCCATGTAAAAGCTTTTTATAAGTGTAGTTTTATAAATATAGACTCAAACATTCACCACACTACCTTTCTCATCACTCCTATCGCTTCCTATTAACTGCCAAGTGTTCCGTGGACGAATGCGAAAGCGAACACCATTAGAAGAATAACGTCTCATGTTTTTTAAAATCACATCGTATTCATACTCGTTTGCATCCCATATTACTTTGGTATTTTCTAAATCTAATTCAGACCGTTCTTTCAGT
Organism: Flavobacteriaceae bacterium; assembly: GCA_035307105.1. GTDB lineage: Bacteria > Bacteroidota > Bacteroidia > Flavobacteriales > Flavobacteriaceae > JAJYTI01. The sequence goes on along the minus strand of DATGMW010000115.1, from coordinate 309 downwards.
TTTAACTGGTGTATAGGTTGGGAGTAATAGGCTTTTAGTCTCTCATAAAACTCCTGATCTTCGGAAAGCAGATAAATGGTTTTTATTGTGGGTAAGTCTGTTTTCTTTTTTCTTAGAGAAAAGCTTTTTAAAAACTTTGTACCTTCAATCCCTAAGTATATTAAACCATCTTGCAGCAAATTTTTGGAAAAGTGTTTCTTATAAAATATGTGCATCGCTCCATAAAACCGATCTAAATATTCTTTGTCTTGTTGGGTACTTTCTCCTTTATAATGCAACACATAGGCCGATCCTAAGTAGTAATTCTTA
>DATGMW010000114.1:0-24518 GCA_035307105.1 Flavobacteriaceae bacterium | reverse complement strand
TCTTCGTTCTATAAGACCTCGTTTTTCCATAGACTTCAAAGTACGAGATACACTTGTAGCTTCAATGCCCATCTTAGGACCAAGAAGAGTAGAAGGAGTGCCCTTTTCAGCATCCAAGCTTATTAAAGCAAAACCTGTTGCCATAGTGCTATCTTTCTTATTAGCTTCTTCTGTATACATTTTGTATACGTGCATCCAGGTACTACGCAGTAAGTAGTCTATTGTTTTATCGTTCAATTCTCTTCTCTTTAATTTAGTTACTCAAATATATGAAAATTATGCTATGCACGCATAGTATAATGTGTTAAAGTTATGCGTGTAGAAATGTTTTTCTAGCTAAGTTGGTGTGGTTTTAGCTAGAAAAACATGTTTATTTAACGATATTAACTTATTTGAAGCCTTTGCCTCTAGAAAGGTTCGTGGCCATACAGCTCTTTGTATAGGTCCTTGTAGATGTTTTTTACAATTTTTCTTCTGGTTTTTAGTGTAGGGGTGAGTTGACCTCCTTCTATAGTCCATTCGTCTGGAGTGAGTCTAAAATCTTTTACTTGCTCCCAGTTACCAAACTCTTTATTATAAAGTGCAATGTCTTCGGCAATTCTGTCAAACACTTGTTTGTTTTTAGCAATCTCTTCATTGCTGCTACCGATAGAAAGGTTTTTTAATTTTGCCCAGTCTCTAATGAATTCAAAGTTTGGTTGTATTAGGGCGGTTGGCATTTTTTCTCCTTCTCCTATTACCATGATGTGTTCTATAAATCGGGATTGTTTTATAGAGTTTTCCACTATTTGTGGGGCTACATATTTTCCGCCACTAGTTTTAAAAATTTGCTTTTTTCTGTCGGTTATCTTTAAGAATCCGTCCTTATCTATTTCGCCGATATCTTCGGTGTGGAAAAACTCACCAGTCATTACGGATTTGGTAAGCTCTTCATCTTTGTAATATCCAAGCATTACTTGTGGACCTTTAACTAGAATTTCCCCATCATCGGCTATTTTTACCTCGGTATCTTTGAGGAGCTTTCCTACAGTCCCGATTCTAAAACCACCGTTACGCATATCGTTTACTGCAATTACTGGAGAGGTTTCTGTAAGGCCATAACCTTCCATAATCGGTATGCCAGCAGCATTATATATACGAGCTAATCTTGGTTGTAATGGTGCTGCACCAGATGCCACTGCTTTTAAATTTCCTCCAAGTGCTTCTTTCCATTTTTTAAAGATTAGTTTTTGAGCTATTTTCAACTTAAATCCATACCAAGCGCCATTCTTGTCGTATGGCTCCCATTTCTCTGCAACACTTACCGCCCAGAAAAATATAGCTTTTAATGGAGGGCTTAACTCCGATCCAGTGGTGATTATCTTATCATATACTTTTTCTAATAATCTTGGCACCGCACTCATAACGTGTGGCTTTACCTCCTTTAAGTTGTCGGAAATAGCTTCAATAGACTCTGCATAATAAATACTTGTGCCAGAGTATTGATATAGGTAAACCAACATACGCTCGTATACGTGGCAAAGGGGTAAAAAGGACAAACCTCGTTGTTCCGACGAGCCATCTAGAGGTAATCGCTCGGAGCTATTCAAAGCATTGCTTGCTATATTTTTATGAGAAAGCATAACGCCTTTGGGCTTTCCTGTAGTTCCGGATGTATAGATTAAGGTAGCTTGATCGTTTTCGTTTATAGCATCTTTTCTAGCCTCTACTTCGTCTTGATTGCTTTTATCTACTCCTTTTTCTATAACCTCCTTCCAGTTTTTCGCACCTTCTACCTCATTAAAAGTGTATATTGCTTTTAGTGATGGTACTTGATCCGCAATACTCATCACCTTATCATAGACTTCTTTATCGGAGATAAAACAGTATTTAGACTCGCTATGATTCAATACATAGGCGAATTCTTTTTCGCTTATGGTTGGATAAATTGGAACGTTCTGCGCACCAACTTGCATGATTCCAATGTCACAGATATTCCATTCTGTACGGTTGTTTGTTGAAATGACCGCTATTTTGTCATTAGGTTCCACACCCATTCGAAGTAGTGCTCTACTTAATTGATTGGATTGGTCTATATATTCTTGAGTAGATATTGCTTCCCATTTACCATTTACCTTAGATACTATTGCTTTCTCTAAAGGAGAGTTTTTAAGCTGATAGTATGGAAAGTCAAAGAGTCTCTTTATTGTAGTCATGTTCTTGTATCCTTAATAAGTTAGAAAGGTCCTATGCACCATATATTAAATAATATTTAAGACCGGATTTAAAAATACAGAATATTTTCACAATTAATATAGAAAAAAACACATTTGTGCTGGTAGTATTGGATTCCTCTTTAGTCTCAGTGCAGTAGTTTATGAAAGAGGTAGGGGGGGAGTGAGAGCTTTTAGGGAGTTAATCTCATCGTTTGCATTAATTCTCCTTTTGCGTTTTTCCTGTAGCAAAAATATTCCTCTCAATCTCAAGCTATCCGAAATTTAGAATCTTTCACTACTTTAATTATTACCAAGCGAGTTAGCGAGCAACCCAACAAAACTCATCACAAATGCCTACATGGTTTGGCCTACTCCTCAAGCGTCGCAGACGTTTGTCTACCCAAAAAATCCATAGGATTTTTGCTACACTGTTTCTAGTTGTAGTTTGGAATGATATAAGATTAAAAACCACCTGCTTATCATTATAGTAGGTGGTTTTGAATAATTAGAATTGCTTTATTTAGAACGGCGCATCGTCTGTATCTTTTTGTCCCATCATCATTAGGTAGGCTTTTAGGAACGCATCTAAATCTCCATCCAAAACATCATCGGTATTGGAGGTTTCCTGTTCCGTACGCACATCTTTTATCAAGTGATAGGGGTGAAGCACATAGTTTCGAATCTGAGAACCCCATTCTATGGCTTTTTTCCCATCTTCAATAGCTCTACGTTTTTCTTGTCTTTTACGTAATTCCACTTCGTATAACTGAGAACGAAGTAATTGCATTGCCTTCTCTCGGTTTTCTAATTGGGAACGAGTTTCACTATTGTGGATAATAATTCCAGAAGGGTGGTGGGTAAGAATGGCTTTGGTTTCTACCTTGTTTACGTTTTGGCCACCAGCACCTCCGCTTCGAGCGAAATCCCAAGAAATATCTGCAGGGTTTATATCTATTTCAATACTATCGTCTACCATAGGGTATACGTAGACTGATGCAAAGCTGGTATGGCGTTTTGCATTGCTGTCGAATGGGGAAATACGGACCAAGCGATGCACCCCGTTTTCGCCTTTTAACCAACCAAAGGCATAGTCTCCTTGAATTTCTAGTGTCACTGTTTTTATCCCCGCAACATCGCCTTCTTGTAGGTTGAGTTGCTTTACTTTATGGCCGTGTTTTTCTGCCCACATTACATACATGCGCATCATCATACTTGCCCAATCACAGCTTTCGGTGCCACCAGCACCGGAGGTTATTTGTAGAACCGCATTTAAGTCATCGCCCTCTTCGCTAAGCATATTTTTAAACTCGAGCTTTTCTATCGCGTTTATGGCTTTCTCGCTTAGCTTCTCTAATTCTATCTCTTCAAATTCACCTTCTTTGAAAAACTCGTAGGCAATTTCCAACTCGTCTGTAAACTCTTTAGCTTCTTCGTACTCTAAAATCCAGCTTTTTTTGTTGCGCAGTTGGCGCATAAAAGCTTCTGCAGCTGTGGAGTCATCCCAAAAGTTAGGGTCGAAGGTTTTTTCTTCGTCGTTTGCTACTTCTATTTCCTTGGCAGCAATGTCAAAGATAGGCGTATAGTGCCTTTAGGCGATTTCTAAGTTGGTCTAGGTTATCTGATGTAAACATAGTTTTTGATTTTAATATTATAGTAAACCGTCTAAGCCAGGAATGTTAGGCATGCCATCTTTTGCCACTGCAGCAATTTCGGTTTCATGCACCTTAGATGCTTTCTCTATGGCCTTATTTAAGGTTAAAACCAAGTAGTCTTCTAGTTGTTCTTTGTCCTCTAGCAAGCTAGGGTCTATCTCTATAGATTTTATTTCTCTGTTAGCGGTAAGCGTAACTTGCAAAAGACCGTCCGATGTTTTTTCATCTACATAAACACTGTCCAATCGTTTCTTCGTTTCTTCTACTTTCTTTTGGGTTTCTTTTATTTTCCCCATCATTCCCATTAAGTCTCCAAACATATCGTGCGTATTATTTTTTTAAATTTGTACAAAACTACTACATTGTAAAGGTATTAAACAAGCTTTTATTAACGAATGAGAAAACATCTTTATATATGGGTTTTATGCTGTATTTTTGCGACCTCTTGTAAACAAAAAGATACCATGATAAAATCGAATGCTAAAGAAGCCCCACGAGCAGATAAAATAGATAAAGTTTTGGAGAAACACGAAGACATCCGTGTAGACCCATATTACTGGATGAACGATAGAGAAAATCCAGAAGTGATAGATTACCTAGAGCGCGAGAATGCTTATTTTGAATCCGTAATGGAGAAAACAAAAGGCTTGCAAGAGGATCTTTTTAAAGAAATGAAAGCGCGCATAAAAGAAGACGACACTTCTGTGCCATATTTCTTTAACGGCTACTATTACATTACTCGTTACGAGACAGGAAAAGATTATCCTGTGTATACCCGACGTAAAGAAACAATGGAGGCAACCGAAGAAGTTTTGTTCGATGTAAACCAAATGGCAGAAGGATATGCTTACTATCACTTAGGAGGTATCAGTATTAGTCCAGATAATAAATGGGCTGCTTATGCGGTAGATACCTTAAGCCGAAGAAATTATATCATTTATATAAAAAACTTAGAAACCGGTGATATATTAGAAGAGGCTATTACTCAAACTACGGGAAGTAGCACTTGGGGGAACGACAATAAAACACTGTTTTACTCAAGAAAAGACTTACAAAGCCTACGTCCAAATCAAATCTTCCGACACAACATAGGAGGGAAACTCGAAGAGGATGAGTTGTTGTATACCGAAGAGGACGATACCTATGTTACGTTTGTATATAAAACAAGATCTAGAAAATATATAGTAATCGGTAGTTCCAGCACCTTGTCAGACGAATATCGGATTTTAGATGCAAATACGCCTTTAGAGGAATTCACTGTTTTCCAAGAACGCACGCCTGATTTAGAATACCAAATAGAACACTACGAAGACCATTTCTATATTCTAACAAATAAAGACAAGGCTAAAAACTTCAAAATAATGAAGACTAGTCTAGACCAAACTTCTCAAGAGAATTGGCTGGATGTAATTCCTCATAGAAAGGATGTGCTAGTAGAGGGTTTGGATTTGTTTAAGGACTATATGGTAATCAGCGAGCGAAACAATGGTTTGAATGAAATACGTGTTATTGATTGGAAGGGAAATAAGGATTTCTACTTGCCTTTTGAGAGTGAAACCTATCAGGCAAACACTATGCAAAACCCAGAGTTCAACACCACCAAGTTTCGTTATGCGTATACTTCCTTAACCACACCTGCTTCTATTATAGAGTTCGATATGGCAACAAAGGAAATCGAGGTGCTAAAAGAGCAAGAAGTGCTGGGTGGCAGTTTCGATAAAAACAATTATATCTCCGAACGTCTTTGGGCCACTGCAAGAGATGGAAAGAGAATTCCTCTTTCTATGGTCTACCATAAGGATACAAGAATCAATAAGGATACGCCTTTATTGCAATATGGCTATGGTTCGTATGGCGTTACCATAGATCCTTCTTTCTCAAGTATCCGATTAAGTCTTTTAGATCGAGGCTTTGTCTATGTGATTGCCCATGTTCGAGGAAGTGAATATTTAGGTAGAGAATGGTATGAAGGGGGCAAAATGCTTAACAAGAAAAACACATTTACGGATTTTATAGATGTTTCAAAGTATTTGATAGAGGAAGGCTACACTTCTAGCGAACATCTATATGCGATGGGTGGTTCGGCAGGAGGATTACTGATGGGGGCAATAATGAATATGGAGCCTAAACTGTATAAAGGAATTGTAGCACAAGTACCGTTTGTAGATGTCCTTACTACTATGCTGGATGATAGTATTCCGCTAACTACAGGAGAGTATGATGAGTGGGGAAATCCGAATGACGAATCCTATTATAACTATATAAAATCCTATTCGCCATACGACAATGTGGAGAAGAAAGAATACCCAAATACTCTAATAACCACTGGATTTCACGATTCACAGGTACAGTATTGGGAGCCAGCAAAATGGCTGTCCAAATTGCGTGACAACCAAGTTGGGAAGGGAGTTTTGTTGATGAAAACCGATATGGACACTGGTCATAGCGGAGGTTCTGGAAGGTTTGAGTCGATAAAAGAAGTAGCTTTAGAATACAGCTTTATCCTGAATTTAGAAGGAATTGAGGACTAATAAGTATTTTTCGATTATCTTTGCCAAAAGATTGGTTTAGCAAATCGATCCAATGAAATTAAAACTTTATGGAAAACACAAGAATAAAAGCACACGAAAGCATACTAGAGTTAATTGGTGATACTCCGTTAATCCGTTTAAGCCGAATAACAGAATCTATACCAGGAAATTTCTACGCTAAAGTAGAGGCTTTTAACCCAGGTCATTCCGCTAAAGATAGAATAGCACTATATATAATAGAAAAAGCAGAGCGTGAAGGCATCCTAAAGCCAGGAAGCACCATTATAGAAACCACTAGTGGGAATACTGGGTTTAGCGTGGCTATGGTAAGTATACTAAAAGGCTACAAATGTATTTTGTCGGTAAGCTCCAAGTCTTCGCCAGACAAGATTGATATGCTTCGAGCTATGGGAGCAGAGGTGTATGTTTGTCCAGCAAACGTAGATGCCGATGACCCAAGGTCGTACTACGAAGTGGCAAAGCAATTACAAAAGGAGTTACCTGGATCGGTCTATATCAACCAATATTTTAACGAGTTAAATATAGACGCCCATTACCACACTACTGGCCCAGAGATTTGGGAGCAAACCGCAGGGCAGATTACCCACCTTATCGCTTGCAGCGGAACGGGTGGAACCATATCGGGTGTAGCACGTTATTTAAAAGAACAAAATCCAGAGGTGCAGATTATAGGAATCGATGCCTATGGATCCATCTTAAAAAAATACCACGAAACTAAAGAGATAGATCCTAACGAGATTTATCCTTATCGCATAGAAGGGTTAGGTAAGAATTTAATCCCATCTGCTACAGACTTTGAGGTAATCGATAGATTCATTAAGGTAGCGGACGACACAAGTGCTCATGCTGCAAGAGAATTAGCTAAAATCGAAGGTGTTTTTGCAGGATATACCAGTGGTGCCGCAATACAAGGTATGAGACAACTTGCCGAAGAAGGAGTTTTTGACGAAAACAGCAATGTAGTACTGATTTTCCCAGATCACGGATCTAGATACATGAGTAAAGTGTTTAGCGATAAGTGGATGGAAGAGCAAGGCTTCTTTGATGAAGAAGAGTTCAAGAAAATAAAGCAAATTACTTACGTTAAGTAATACATACATATAGAGGATAAAAAAATCGGCGTCTAAATTTAGATGCCGATTTTTTTATGGAATTATCTAAAAATATTTTTTAGCAAAGCACTACTTTTTCTATTAGCTCTCTATCCAACTCTTCGTTCATCATTACACGAATTTTCTCTTTTCCATAGCTCAATTCTTGGCGTAGTGGTGCCGAGCTAAGCTTTACATACATGGTTCCCCTATCTAAATATACATCGGTGGTATACTTCTCAATGGTTTTGCCCATTACTTTGTACCAAGCATCCCGTACTTGTACTTTATCCAATCCAGTTTTTAACTTCTTGGAAGAGGCAACGTAGTCTTTTAGGAAATCGCTAATTGGTGCAACCTCTCTTTTTCTTCTTTTATACATTAATCTTCTAAGTTAAATGGTTTAAATTTTTTATACTCGTATTGTATGCCCTCTTCATTGCGAACTATTAACTCTTCTTTGGTAGCACGTATCACTGTTTCTTTCCATTCATCAAAAGGAGTGGAATAGTACATATTTAGGCTATCGTTTTCTACTTTTAATAGGAAGCTCTCAGCGGTTTTACTACCAACAAAACTTCCGTCAATATTAGGCTGAAGCTTAGTTCTTACGCCAGCGTTGTCTTCCACTTCGATGTAGTCAATAGTATTGCTAAAAGTGAAATCCATTTCCTCAATATGTTCACTTTGTACATTGTTTATCTCCCAATATCCAGAAAGATGTGTTTTCATGTCCTCAGGGCTTTGTTGTTGGCATCCCCATAAGGTGATACACGCAACGAATAGGTATAAGCTTCTCATAAATTTATCATTTTGTACGATTGGTGTACTTGTTTTATAACGTTCTCTGTACGCTCTGCATGCGTGTCGCTTATGAATAGCTGCCCAAAATCCTGTGCATCTACTAGTTTTATAAGTTGTGCTACTCGCATTTCATCCAATTTATCAAAAATATCATCTAATAACAAGATAGGATTGATATTTGTGTCACTTTTTATAAAATCAAACTGTGCTAGTTTTAAAGCGATCAAATAGGACTTCTTTTGCCCTTGTGAGCCAAACTTACGAATGTGATGGCCGTTGAGGTTAAAAACCAAATCGTCTCTATGAATTCCATAATTGGTATACGTAGCCCGTCGGTCTCGCTCTTCGTTTTGCTGTAGTAAATCTAATAAATTGCTTTCCGCTAGCTGCGAGTTGTACTTTAAACTTACCTCTTCTTTTTCATTTATAGATCGATAACGACTTTCGAAAATAGGAGTGAAAATTTCTAAAAACTCCACTCGTTTCTTAAATATTGGTGCTGCCAGACCAGCTAACTGTTCGTTATAAACCTGAAGCGTGGTTCGATTGAAGTTATTACTTGCTGCAAAATGTTTTAATAGCGCATTGCGTTGTGCTAAAACACGATTGTAATTTAGTAGGTTTTCTAGATAAACCGCATTGCTTTGCGAGATGACTCCATCTATAAAACGGCGACGGGTTTCGCTTCCCTCCATGATTAAATCATTGTCTGCAGGTGAGATTATAACCAGAGGGATTAGCCCAATATGGTCGCTAATTCTACTATATAACTTCCCATTTCGCTTTATATTCTTCTTTTGTCCTTTTTTTACGCTAAGAATAACACGCTCTTCTAAATCGTTTTTTTGGTAGGTAGCATCCAAGACAAAGAAGTCGGTACCATGGCGTATGTTCTGACTGGTAATAGGATTGAAATAGCTTTTCCCAAAGGATAAATGATAGATGGCATCCAATACATTTGACTTGCCAACCCCATTGGGACCGACCAAGCAGTTTATCTTTGCATCAAATTCAAAGCTTTCACTCTCTAGATTTTTATAATTTATTACTGCCAGCTTTTCTAACCTCATAGACCTATAGTATACATAATTTTATAGGATTTCATTCCCTATTAATAGAAGGTACAAAAGTAAACTATCTATCAGTAAAAAAAATAGAAATACGAATCCTTTTAAATATGAATAAATGTTATATTTTTGCAACACTTAAAACCAAGTGTTATGGCAACGTACAAAAGAAGAGGATATAAACCTAAGAAAAATAAAGAACAACAAATAGAAGACGACAGCACAACAGCTGAAGTATTTAGCACGCTGGATGAAGGTGCACATAAAACCGAGGCTTGGTTAGAAAAGAACCAAAAGAAGGTATTTGGTATTGTTGGTGCTATCGCTGCAATAGTAATACTTGTATTGTTGTATCAGAATTTCATTAGCAAACCAAAGGAGAAGGATGCGATGAACGATATGTTCCAAGCACAACTGTACTTTGAAAGAGCAGTAGATGGAGAAGATCCAAGTGAAAATTACAATCTAGCATTGAATGGAGGAGATGGGAATTTTGGGTTCTTAGATATATTGCAAAACTATAAGAGCACAAAAGCTGGAAACCTTGCTAATTATTATGCAGGAATGGCCTACTTACACACAAAGGATTATCAAAATGCGGTAAGGCACTTAGATAAGTTCAAAAGTAAAGACGAGCTGTTAGCGCCATTGGCTACAGGAGCAATAGGCGATGCTTTTGTTCAGTTAGAGCAATACAATGATGCTTTAGATTATTACGAGAAAGCGGCGAATATGCGCGAAAACAATGTTACTACCCCTGTATATTTATTAAAAGCAGGAACCATTGCATTGGAATTGGATAAAGTAAGTCTTGCAAATAAGTATTTAGAAAAGCTTACAGAGCAGTATCCAGAAACCAACGAAGCTAAGAAAGCACTTACTTACTTAGGAACGGCACAAGCACGTAACTAAAAAGTTAAAAAAATGTCAAAAAAGAGAAATCTTTCCGATTACGATAAAACCACACTTCCAGATGCTTCAAAATACAAGTTTGGAATTGTAGTATCGGAGTGGAACGAAGTGATTACAGAAGGAATGTATGAAGGAGCAAAGCAAGCGTTGCTAGACAATGGCGTGCCATTAGATCAAATGATACGATGGAATGTCCCAGGAAGCTTTGAGTTGGTTTATGGTTGCAAAAGAATGCAGCAAACGATGGATACGCTAGATGCAATTATTGCCATTGGATGTGTAATCCAAGGAGAAACAAAACATTTTGATTTTGTGTCGGAGGCAGTGTCTCACGGAATAAAAGACCTAAACGTTCATAGTAATATACCAGTAATTTTCTGTGTGCTTACCGATGATACCTATCAGCAGTCTTTAGATAGAAGTGGAGGGAAGCATGGGAATAAAGGTACAGAAGCTGCGATAGCTGCTATTAAAATGGCAGACCTACGTTTTACTTCCAAACCGATATAAGTTTAAAAGCGCTATAATTAGAATTTTAGTTGTAGTTATATATTAGAAAAACCTTGATTAGAAAACTAGTCAGGGTTTTTTGTTTATTGTATATGGGAAAGCCTAAAGACAATTAATAAAACACTAAGAGAGCTTTTAAGTTTATATATTTAAAAAAGGGAAGGTTTTAGTGTAAGTAGCTCTTTATTAGTGCGTTGTTGTTTTGTTAAGAAGCTGTGTATATGCCTATTCCTATTGGTAATATGCATTCTATTAATTTTTATAGCACTTCATAAATGCGTATTTTTGAAGTATTGAAAAATCATTGTGTTTAGAAGAAGACGGAAAAATAAAAAGTTTAATTACCAATCTCGTTACTATAAAAGTAGGCGAGAGCAGGGACCTTTTAAGATAGAGTATAAATTTGATGAGTTCCGCACTACGGTTGGAAGTAATAGGGGACTTAAGAACAAATTTAGGGCTGCTATAGAGGATTTTAAAGAAAGCAAAGGGACGCCAACCAATAGAATCATCTTAATAGTTATATTAATTTTAGTACTTATTTTTCTGTATATTATTGACTTTGACCTATCCATATTTAGACAACCTTTATAAATGACAGACGTAATTAAATTGTTGCCCGATCACGTAGCCAATCAAATCGCGGCAGGCGAGGTAGTACAAAGACCTGCTTCTGTGGTGAAAGAGCTTCTAGAAAATGCTATCGACGCAAAGGCAACAGAGATTACTTTAGTGATTAAAGATGCTGGTAAAACGCTGATTCAAGTAATCGACGATGGAATAGGTATGTCAAGTACCGACGCACGATTAAGTTTAGAGCGGCATGCTACCTCAAAAATCTCTAAAGCCGAAGATTTATTTGCACTTAGCACCAAAGGTTTTCGTGGCGAAGCGCTTGCCTCTATTGCTGCTATTGCACATCTTGAAGTACAAACGCGTACAGACGAGCTAGAGATAGGTACAAAGATTCAAGTGGAAGGTAGCGAAGTGAAGAGTCAAGAGAGTGTAGTGACTCCCAAGGGAACTATCATTCGAGTACGAAATCTCTTTTACAATATACCTGCCAGAAGAAACTTCTTAAAAAGCGATGCGGTAGAAAGGCGACATATCATCGATGAATTTCAGCGTGTAGCTTTGGCGCACCCTGATATAGCTTTTACTTTTTTGGATAATGACACCACTATTTTCTCTTTACCAAAGTCTAAATTAAGACAACGCATAGTGAATGTTTTTGGTAATAAACTAAAAGAGCGTTTGGTGCCAGTTACCGAAGAAACAGATATTGTACGTGTCTCTGGATTTGTTCAAAAACCAGAATTTGCAAGGAAAAGCAGAAACGAACAGTTTTTCTTTGTAAACGATAGGTATATAAGAAGCAGCTACCTTCATCATGCGGTTGTCGCTGCGTTTGAAGGGCTTCTAAGGACAGATACGCAGCCGGGATATTTTTTATTTCTGTCTATCGACCCTAAGTCGATAGACATCAATATTCATCCAACAAAAACCGAAATTAAGTTCGACGACGAACATGCTATTTATACTTTGCTTAGAGCCACTATAAAGCATAGTTTGGGACAATTTAGCATTACTCCAGCAATGGACTTCTCCTTGGATTCCGAAATGACCACACCATACGATTACGATAAAAAGAAACCAACTCCGCCTACAATCGAAGTAGATAGAGATTTTAATCCTTTTAAGGAAGAGGCAAAACGCATGCAACAACATAGAAGTCAAGGTGGATTTGTGCCAAAAAGAGAGGCGCCTTGGGAAGCATTGTATACAGGGTTGGAAAAAGAAACTACGTTCGAGTCTTCAAAGTTTTCCAACACCCATTCTTCCGAGCAAAAGCGAACTATAGAAGGGTTACAAGACGTTGAGTTTGAGGTAGATCACGTTATTGGAACCTTGTTCGAAGATGTGCATTCAAAGCCTAGTTCCAACGCTTTTCAGTTGCAAAAGAAATATATTGTTACTTCGATAAAAAGTGGTGTAGTGATTATTCATCAGCATTTAGCACATCAAAGAGTTTTGTATGAGAGCTTATTGCGAAATATTTCGGTAAAGGAAGCAGTAAGTCAGCAATTATTATTTCCTTTATCTTTATCCTTTTCAGCACAGGATATCGCTTTGCTTTCCAATTTACGTGATCAGTTGAAAGCAACAGGTTTTGTCATTGAAAAACTAGAGCAGGAGACGATGGAAATAAGTGGTATTCCAGTGCATATAAATGAAAGTAGTGTGCAGGAAATTATGGAGCGCTTGCTAGATGATATGAAGCAGGATGTTCCAGGACAGAGCTTTAGTCAGTTCGATGTGCTGGCAAAATCTCTTGCAAAAACCATGGCTATAAAAGTAGGAGCTACGCTTACCGAAGAAGAACAAGAACATCTTATCAACCAGCTTTTCGCTTGTAAGGAGCCTACATTATCTCCTACCAATCGTAGATTGCTAATAACTTTAGATATAGATTATCTAGATAATAAATTTATATAACGAATGGGTAGAATCTCAGAGACTATAAAGTCGCTTATCATTGCCAATGTAATTTTCTTTGCAGGCACTTATTTTGTAGGCGAAGTCGTATTTAGATTATTTTCACTGTACTATTTCGAAAGTCCAAACTTTCATTTTTGGCAACCTATCACCCACATGTTTATGCATGGTGGGCTGATGCATATTTTGTTCAATATGTATGCGCTCTGGGCGTTTGGGTCACCAGTGGAGCACCATTTGGGCTCTAAACGATTCTTGTTTTTTTACTTTACAGCAGGATTAGGTGCGGCCTTTATACATACAGGGTTTAATTATTATCAAGTGCATACTATATCCGAGCAAATACTACAAGCTGGTTGGAGTGCAGAGGATATCCATAGTATTCTAATTACAGGACAGTATGATACCAGTATCTTGGAAACGGTTTCTAAAGGAGATTTAAATGCCTTATACGCTTCATTTAACACACCCGCCGTAGGTGCTTCAGGAGCAGTTTACGGCGTTTTGGTGGCATTTGGTGTACTGTATCCGAACGCAGAGTTAATGTTAATATTCTTGCCTGTTCCGGTTAAAGCTAAATACTTTATTCCTGGATTAATCCTAATAGATATATTCTTTGGTATAAGTGGAACCTCTACTGGGGTTGCGCATTGGGCACATATTGGAGGAGCGTTGATCGGATTCCTAATGATACGTCAGTGGAAGCGAAATCAATTTGAGAAAAACAGGTGGAATTAGTGGTAGATTAGTATGGATTATCAGACACTTAAATACAAATACAAGGCTTCGTCTATAGTCATTAAGCTTATCGTAATAAACGTTGCGATATTCTTGGTGGTTACGTTGGGTTCCTTTTTTTTGGATATGCCCCAATCTATGCTTACCAAATGGTTTGTTTTACCAAGTAACTTAACCAAGCTTATCCTACAACCATGGGGTCTATTAAGCTATAGTTTTCTACATGCAGGCTTAAGCCATATTCTGTGGAATATGTTGTTTTTATATTGGTTTGGGCCTATGGTGCTAAACCTATTTAATACAAAACGATTTCTAACGCTCTATCTCCTAGGCGCCCTAAGTGGAGGAGTGTTATTTGTAGTGGCATATAATGTGTTTCCTGTTTTTACAAAAAGCATGGCAACTCAATATCTCATTGGAGCATCGGCAAGTGTAAGAGCCGTTATGATTTTTATGGCTGCTTTTAGTCCAAATTCTGAGATTCGTTTTTTCTTTTTTAAGATAAAGCTGTGGCATATTGCGGTGTTTGTAGTTGGACTCGATTTAATCCAAATTCCAATTTCCAACGCTGGCGGAAATATAGCGCATTTGGGCGGCGCATTGTTTGGCTATTTATATGCGACCCAACTGCAAAAGGGGAACGACATCGGTCGGTGGTGGGATAAAAGCATGGGTACCATTTTAGCAATATTTCAGCGAAAGCCTAAAACGCCATTTAAGAAGGTGTATAAAAATCCTAAACAAAAACCTCGAGAAGCTAATGCAACGCAAGACGACGCCAAGAACCAAGAAAAAATAAATCTCATCTTAGAAAAAATATCTAAGAGTGGTTATGATAGTTTGACGAAAGCGGAAAAAGATTTTCTTTTTAAAGCCAGTAATAAATAGCAGTATGAAGCGATTAGGATGTCTAGGTAGCTTGATTTTTTATGCAAACTCTTTGGTAGCATTTCTACTCTTGCTCTCTTTTGTACTGCCCTATTTGCCGCCTAGTAAATTTCCAACCATTTCCGTATTAAGTCTCGGTGTATCGCCACTTATTCTAATCAATGGCGTCTTTATGCTTTATTGGATTATTCGGATGCGTAAACAGTTTTTGCTGTCGTTGATAGTCTTGGTATTGGCATCTATAAACTTTACTTATTTCATAAAGTTTAATAATACAAACTCCGAACTGCGTGGCGAAGAGACCCTTCGTGTACTATCTTATAATGTTCGCTTGTTTAACCAATATGAATCAAAAGAAAAACACAAGGAAGCTCCTGTTGCATTTGAAAAAATCATAGCCGAAGTAAAGCCAGATATATTGTTTTTACAAGCCTTTTATCATGATAAAAGCATGGACTTTTCAGCGTATCCATATAGTTATATAGATTATAATGACTCAAAGAAAATATTTGGACATGCCATCTATTCTAAATATCCAATAATAAATAAAGGAACCTTCTCTTTTAAAGAATCTAATAACAATGCTTTGTGGTCCGATGTAAAGGTTGGTGCAGATACATTACGCATATATAACGTGCATCTGCAGTCCATGCGAATTACTGCAAGCGTTGCCTATATACAAGAAACAGGTACCGATTTTATAAAAAATAAAATATCCCATGCATTTGTAAAACAAGAAGCCCAATTGAAAGAGCTTCGTGCGCATATGGAGGCATCGTCACATAAGACACAGATAGTGGCGGGAGATTTTAATAACACTTCGTTTTCTTATAACTATAAGGCATTAAAAGGGAAGATGAAAGATGCCTACCAAAAGAAAGGTAGTGGCATTGGCGCAACATTTTACTTTGATGGTTTTCCGCTACGTATCGACTACATCTTGGTTTCCCCTGATATTAAGGTAAAGCATTTTCATACCGAAGAGGAGACTTTCTCCGATCACCGGGCTATATGGGCAGATGTGATTATAAACACTCCGTAGAGTTGTTTCTTTTATCAATGCCATTGTAAAGTGGTAGGTAGAGAAGTGTTCTATTGCTTTACGGAGATCTCTCTAAAGTCAATGGATTCTTTTCTTAAGTAGGATAAGGTGCTTGGGCCAAGATTGAAAAGCAGATCCAGTACGCTCAAGTTAGGAAGAAATCCATTAGTTTCGTCAAAGACCTGTATGTAGGGAGTAAAGGAGTGCTTTGTTTTCTTTTTAGCATTGATTAGGTTTCGCAGGTCCAATCCGTCAAAATCTTTCTGGTATTTAGTGGTTGTAGTCACCTCAATATCCCACTCCAATACTTCGCAGAGGATATGAAATATTTTAAGATTGTGCTGTTGTAAACCGTCCACCGGATTTGTAAAAAGCACCTTCAAATCATCTATATAAAAGTCATAGAAAGGCGAGGATCGATAAGCAGACTCCAAAGACTTAAAGTGATGTTGTTGCCATGGTGCATTTAAACAAGTTTGGATGTCCCGTGTTTTCCTAAATGCTTCTGTAGTCTTGTGTTTTATAATAGGCGTATTCAGCACCATTGTGCCGTTGCTATGTGCTATATAGGCTCTGTTTCTATAGGTTTGCTTCTGGTAATTATCATCCAATTCAAAAACAATTGAATTCGATTGCGCCATAGCGGCCATTTGCAGTATAGAAGGGAAATATGCCGGATATACGAGTACTTTGTCTATAGGATCTAAAAACACTGTGTAGCTTATTTCTTTTTTCGTTTTCTAAATTCTCCAAATCCAATCAGCAATACAATTCCTGCAATGACATAGTACAGATAGGACACTGGTTCGCCCTTACCATGGACGGTAGTGAACAAGCGTTTTGTACGGATTTTGTTTGTAAAGCCTTGTGCGCGGTTATTGATACTCATAAACACCATGACAGGTTTTCCTACTACGTGATTAAATGGTACGTACCCCCAGTTTCTAGCATCTTGAGAGTTGTGACGGTTATCTCCCATCATCCAATAATAATCTTGTAGGAAAGTGTATTCTGTAATAGGCTCTCCATTAAGAAGAACATTGCCGTAGTCTACTTGTATCTTGTTGTTTAGTCCCATTTCTCTACCTTCATACACTTCTATGATAGCTTTATAGAATGGAATGGTCTCTGGAGTGATGGCGACGGTGGCTCCTTTTTCGGGAATGTAAATAGGTCCAAAGTTATCTACGTTCCATCCGTAACGACTATCTTGAGGAAAAATGCTGTTGTCTACCTTTCCTTTTTCATTTTTGATTGGCGTAATGCTTTTTATATCTGGATAGTTCTTAAGATGTTCGTATGCCTCATCGGTCATATAAGCTTGGAAACCAGTGAACTCTCGGTTTAACGGGAATATGTCGGTTATATCGAATCGTTCTGCTATGTAGTTTAAGTTTAGGGGTTTGGTGCTGGTAACTACATAAGAAAATTGAAGTTTTGCACGATCTGGAAGTTCCAGTGCTTCTCCATTTATAAACATTTGCTGATCTACAATAGCAAGGGAGTCACCAGGAATTCCAACGGCACGCTTTACGTAGTTAGACTTTTTGTCTATAGGTTTTATCTTGCTTCCTTTTGCAGGGTTGTTTATGTCTATTAAGGTGTCTACTGGCCAGTTAAACACAACAATATCATTGCGCTTAATTTTCTGGAACCCAGGGATTCTAACGTAGGGTAATTGTGGTTTATTAAAATACGATTTGCTTTTTGCTATAGGCAAGGTGTCATGAACCATTGGTAGGCTAAGGGCTGTCATAGGAGCGCGCGCACCATAATGCAACTTGCTTACAAATAAGTAATCGCCAACAAGTAATGTTTTTTCTAAAGAAGAAGTTGGAATGGTAAATGGCTGAATAAAATACGTGTGTATAATACTCGCGGCTACCACAGCGAATAGGATAGAACTAACCCATTCTCCAGATTTGGATTTAGGATGTAAGCTTCTGTCTTTAATGTGGGTTAGAGGTTGTGTGTAGTTTACATAACCGATGTAAAGACCAAGTGTAATAATGACTAGAAAGGTATCTTTGTAGGTGTTTTTCCCAAAGCTTCGTAATGTTTCTACCCAAATTACTGGCAACATGATGAGGTTTATAATCGGTAAAAAAAGTAAAATGACCCACCATCTAGGACGGTGAATAATTTTCATAAGTACAACAGCGTTATATACTGGCACGATTGCCTCCCACGCTTTTCTATCTGCTGCTACATAAAGTTTCCAAGTACATGCGAAATGCACCAACTGGATAAAAAAGAATAAACCTAACCAAGCTATTATTGTCATAATCTGTATCTTATAGTATTATTTCAGTTGGAGTACATCGTTCATATTATACACTCCTTCTTTATCTTTTAGCCATGTTGCCGCTAAAATAGCTCCTTGAGCGAAGCCTTCGCGACTATGTGCTTCGTGTCTTATACTTAATGTGTCTATTTCCGAAGGATATGTTACAGTATGCGTACCCTTAACTTCCGACTCGCGATACGCATAAATAGGAATACTGTCTTCTGTTTCTTTGTTTAAACTCCAATGAGATTTATCTCTAAAAGGTAAAATATCCTTAGCGAGAGAAATGGCAGTACCACTAGGCGCATCCAGTTTTTCTATATGATGGGTTTCTTCTATCTTTACTTTATATTCGGGAAAGCTCTCTATTGCTTTGGCCAAGACTTTATTGATATGAAAAAAAATATTAACGCCCAAACTAAAGTTTGAGGCATATAGAAAAGCTCCCTTTTTTTGATTGCATATCTGTGTGATTTCCTCGTAACTATCCAACCATCCAGTAGTGCCACATACCACGGGTATTCCTAGATCAAAACAGTCTTTTAAGTTTTTAAAAACCGAATCAGGTGTACTGAATTCTATAGCAACTTCGGCATCCTTTAAGCTACCTTCCTTCCAATCTGCTGTAGATTTATAAACTATTTTATGGCCTTTATCTATCGCTAACCTTTCAATGGTTTTACCCATTTTTCCATATCCTATAAGTGCTATTTTCATAATCTAAAATTTAAAGATAGGGTATAGGTAGATTGGTGATGAACTGGGTCGATGCCAATGTTTGGGTGTAGCGATAAGTCTTCACTGATATTAAACTGTTGTAAATGTGCATCCACGTTTGCATCGATGATGTTTATCAAGTAGAATCCAATGGCAACTGCTATACTCATATCTTTATTTCGTTGTGCTGTGCGTTGTGCATCGCGCAGACGTTGATTTGAAACCCTAGGAGTATCGCCATCTCCGTAGTATTCATCATCGGTATAACCTTCTAAGCGTCTTTTATAAATTCCTCGAAAGCGTTTATAATCTTTTTTGTTTTCTAGATGGTAGTAAATACCTGCACCTATGCCAGCGTATACTAAGGGAATTTTCCAATATCTTTTGTTGTAAGCCTGTCCCAAACCTGGCAGCACAGCAGAATAGAAAGCAGCAGTGGCAGGCGCTAATGGGTTGTATTCCCCAGCGACAATGTTCTTGTTGCTTTTCTTTACTCTTAGGCTATCTGATTCTTGTGCAGTAGATGCAAATGTAGCGATTAGTAAGAGTGCAAATAACATTACCACCCTACTCACCTCTTATCAGCTTTAGTATTCTATTCAAGTCCTCTTCATTATTAAACGGAACTACCATTTGACCTTTTCCAGATTTGCTAACACGTACATTTACTTTGCTATTCAAATAAGAAGATAATTCGGTTTTCGCTTCTTTGGCAAAGGATGGTAGGCTAGGGGTCTTAGGCTTTTTATCCGTTGGATTTTTATACTCGCGTACCAGTGCTTCTGTTTGGCGTACAGATAAGGATTGGTCTATTATTTTTGTATAAATATCCAGTTGCGTTTGCATATCCTTAATATTTATCAAAGCTCTTCCGTGTCCCATGGAGATAAAAGAATCTCGCATCCCGGTTTGTATAATAGGGTCCAATTTGAGTAAACGCAAATAGTTTGCTATAGTAGAGCGGTTTTTTCCTACGCGCTCGCTTAGTGCTTCTTGTGTTAGCTCTATTTCATTTATAAGTCTTTCGTAGGATAAAGCAATTTCTATGGGATCTAAGTCTTGGCGTTGGATATTTTCTACCAAAGCCATTTCCAATGACTCCTGGTCGTTGGCTAGTCGTACATACGCAGGGATGGTTTCTAACCCAATCAGTTTCGATGCGCGAAAACGTCTTTCACCACTTACTAATTGAAATTTATTTCGGGATAGTTTACGTACGGTTATAGGCTGAATTATTCCTAATTCTTGAATGGACGAGGCTAACTCTTTTAAGCTGTCTTCGTTGAAACTTGTTCTTGGTTGGAAAGGGTTTACTTCAATGTTCTCTATCTCCAATTCAATAATAGTTCCTACTATTTTATCGGCGTTTTTATCCTTTGCAGATACTATTTCTTCTTTCGGATCATTTAATAATGCCGACAATCCTCTTCCTAATGCCTGTTTTCTTGTTGCCTTTGCCATTGCTGTATTAACTGTTTTTTCTGATTAATTCTTCTGCTAAGCTCAAATAATTATCTGCGCCTACACTGCTTGCATCGTAAGTAATAATGCTTTCTCCATAACTTGGAGCTTCGCTTAATCGAACATTTCGTCGAATAATCGTATCAAAAACCATCTCCTTAAAGTGCTTTTGTACTTCATCTACCACTTGATTGGATAAACGTAAACGAGAATCATACATGGTTAGAAGTAGCCCTTCTATATCCAAGGATGGGTTGTGAATTCGCTGTACACTTTTAATGGTGTTCAATAGTTTTCCTAATCCTTCCAACGCAAAATACTCACATTGGATAGGTATAATAACCGAATCGGCTGCGGTAAGTGCATTTAAGGTAAGTAGTCCTAACGATGGTGCACAGTCCAATATTATATAATCATACTGCTCTTTAATTTTATTAAGAGCTGCTTGCATGCGATATTCTCTGTTGGACACATCTACCAATTCAATTTCTATTGCAACCAAATCAATATGTGCTGGCACGATCTCCAAATTTGGGGAGTCGGTAGCTTGAATCGCATCAAAGATTAACTCTGGCGACTCTAGTATACGGTATGTGCCTATTTCGACTGTATCGGTATTTACACCCAATCCAGAAGTAGCATTTGCTTGAGGGTCTGCATCGATCAAGAGTACTTTCTTTTCCAATACGCCCAAAGCGGCTGCTAAATTTATAGCGGTAGTCGTTTTTCCAACGCCGCCTTTTTGATTTGCAATTGCAATTATTTTACCCATAAAAACCATTGGTATATTAAGGCACAAAAGTACTACTATTTATGTAGATATAAAATAGTGTGCCGTCTATGTCTTTACATTTCCGATACTTTTGTACTCCCATTTTTTTCCTTCACAATATACTAATCGCAAAGGGGAATAGTATTGGTGTTTTACTATTTCTTTCTCATTTGTTCCAAAGCATCCCACATCTCTTTGGGTATTTGCTGTAACATATTAAATTGTCCAGCACCTTGTAGCCATTCACCACCATCTAGAGTAATAACCTCTCCATTTAGGAAACTGGCATAATCCGAAATTACGTACGATGCTAAGTTACCCAACTCTTCATGTTTGCCAACCCGACCTAAAGGAATTTTCTTGCTCATATCCGTTAGGTGTTGTAATTCAGGAGGAAGTAAGCGTTCCATAGCTCCTTTGGTAGGAAATACACCTGGTGCTATTGCATTACTGCGAATTCCATACTTTGCCCACTCTACAGCAAGAGAACGAGTTAGTGCTAAAACACCCGCTTTTGCTGCTGCGCTTGGCACAACATAAGCCGAACCTGTCCATGCGTAAGTGGTAACGATATTTAGGATCGATTTATTTTGCTCCTTGTTTGCAATCCATCGTTTGCCTAATGCTAAAGTACAGTTGCTAGTCCCTTTCAATACAATATCTACCACCGTATTAAAAGCATTCGGACTCAGTCTTTCCGTTGGAGAAATAAAGTTCCCAGCTGCATTATTTAAAAGTACGTCTATTTTACCAGCAGCTTCTATCGCTTGGTCTAGCATATTCTCTACACTTTCGTAATCTCTTACATCGCAAGAAAACACGAATACTTTTCCGTTTGTTGCCGATTCCAGTTCTTTCTTGGCGAGTTCTAATTTCTCTAAATTTCTAGAGGTAATAATTAAGGTGGCTCCCAATAACAAAAATCGCTTAGCCATAGCCTTGCCTAATCCGCTACCACCACCGGTGATTAATACGGTTTTATCTTTAAGTGCACCTTCATGCATCATTGGATTTGTTTCTATCATAGTATCTAAAACAGTTTTATTTTCTGTAATGAACTAAAATACACTTTTGCATCGAAATAGCCTAGGCGAACTTTAAAATATAGGTTGGATAAGGAGGAACTAATAAGCCGCTTGGTATTTTCGACAATAAATCATATCCTTATTGACAAACTATTTTGCTCTTGATTCTAAACTATTAAAAAGAGAGAATAAGTCTTTTTGGAGAAGGTAAAGCAAAATAAGTGCCTAGTAAATGTTAATTTTAGATTAAAATACATTAGTATCTGCTAACAATAATGGCTTGCATAGTAGAAACTATTATATTTGTGCCATAACCAAAAAAACAAACTTGATTATGTACAGATTTGCAATATTAGCTTTAGCGCTCGTTATGATGAGCTGTGGAGGAGACTCTAAGAAAAAAGAAGAGAAGAAAGAACAACCTATGTCTATTGGAACTTCTACACAACAAACCGAAAAGGTTGAAAAAGCACAGAAAGGTGTTACAGTTAGTGAAGATGGGAAGTCAGTTACCATCGATATTGAAGGAGACGATGCGATGAAGTTTAACTTGAAAGAGTTGAAAGTAAAAGAAGGACAAAAAATTACGCTTAATTTACACCATGTTGGTAAAATGAGCGTACAAGTTATGGGTCATAACTGGGTACTTCTTAAGCCAGGAGTGGATATGATGAAGTTTGGTGCAGATGCAGCAGCAGCAGAAGCTAACGATTATATTCCTGAGGGTTCTACAGATTTTATCGTTCACACGGATATGATTGGTGGTGGTGAAAAAACCTCGATTACTTTTGATGCACCTGCAAAAGGGACCTACGACTTTATTTGTTCGTTCCCAGGTCACGTAGCATTGATGAAAGGAAAGTTTATTGTTGAGTAATATAAACTAACCAGCATACTTAATAAAAAAGCCTATGAAATAAATCTCATAGGCTTTTTTTGTAGTATAAAGTCAGTGTTTTTATTCTTCAATCAAGTCGTCCTCTCCGTAGACTAGATCTTCGAAATCTTCTTTGGGCAGCGTATTAAAATAGTTGTTCAAGTCGACCTCTTTTAGTGCGTTATGAACGTCTTCTTTGGTATATCGCACCCCAGTAAGAATATCTTCTAATTCGCTAATCGGTTGACTATTAAAGAAATCGCCAAAAATCTTGACCGTAGCAATATGACCTTTCTCTATCCAAAGACGTAAATCGATACTCCCGATTGGGAATCGTTTTTCACGTTGGATGTTGGATTTAGGGGAACGCCCATAGTTCCAATCCCATTGGTCGTATTTGGATTCCTTTAGCTCATAAACAGCTTTCCAATCTTCTTCGGTTAGGGTGTAGGTTTCAAAATCACCAGCAGCATCTAAGCCTTTTAAAATAAGTTCGCGAAACTCAAGTATATCTAGTGGTTCCTCTAGGAACTCTTGAATATTAGCCACTCTAGAGCGAACGGATTTATGTCCTTTACTAGCAATTTTACTCATCTTTACTTGTAGTGCACGAGTGACTTCTTCTAAATCGCTATTAAGCAAAAGCGTACCGTGAGTAAACATTCTTTTTCCAGTAGAGAACTGTGCGTTGCCCGATATTTTTCTATCGTTTACCACCACGTCATTTCTGCCTTTCATCTCTGCTTTTACTCCCATATCGTTCAAGACCTTCACAATAGGCGCCGTCACTTTCTTGAAGTTATTAAAGCTTTTGATGTCATGGTCGGTGATAAAACTAAAGTTGAGGTTTCCAAAGTCATGATAAACCGCACCTCCACCAGAGATACGACGTACTACGTGTATGCCTTTCTCTTCTACATAACTTTGATTTACTTCCTCTAGGGTGTTTTGGTTTCTACCGATTATGATAGAGGGCTTGTTAATATAAAAAAGCAAGTAGTCCTTATCTTTAAAATTGCGCACGATATATTCCTCTAAAGCTAAGTTTAGATGTGGATCGTTGTTTCCTTCATTGTCTATAAAAATCATACAATACTTTATTTAGTTCGAATTATTTTCCAATCCAAGAAGCATACGTCTTATAATTATTGGCAATGCGTTGTATCTCGCCTTCGGTATGTTCTTTAGATACTTCTTTAACTTTTTTTGCTGGAACACCCGCATAAATACTATTGGGTTCTACAATCGTGTTTTCCAAAACAACCGCTCCAGCTGCAATTATGGTGTTACTTCCTACTACCACATGGTCCATTACAATAGCACCCATCCCAATCAAAACATTGTCTTCTATGGTGCAACCATGCACAATGGCATTGTGTCCTATAGATACATTATTTCCAATGGTAGTTTCGGCTTTTTCGTAGGTGCAATG
>DATGMW010000113.1:0-5739 GCA_035307105.1 Flavobacteriaceae bacterium | reverse complement strand
CGACAGATTTTTAAGTAAAGAAGTGTCACTAGAGTCAACTGTTAAGACTTGAAGATCGTCGCAACTTAGACAGTTGTTAGATAGGCTTGCAAGCTTATTGTTTTCTGTGTCATGTACTGTTTTTGTGGTACTTACCGGAATATCCAGTAAAGCTTTAACACCACGTTTTGTAGAACAAGAAGAAAGTAACAAGAATAAAGTAAACACAACAGTAAACAACTGTCTTGCGCTAAACCTCCCGTTATTTTGCATCTTTTGGATCATAGCTTCCAAATATAGTACATTTTACTTGAATAAAAAAAACTCCCATGAGTAACACTGAGAAAAACTCTTTACAACCGGTTTGAAAGAAGTGATTACACAGATTTTTTCACCCCGCACCTCGAACCCCTTAATTATCTCCCGCAGATCTCGCAGATTATCGCAGATTTTTCGTCCACTCGCCGTTCACCCTGTACCTCGAACCCCGCACCTCGTAACTCCTACCACAGATTTCACAGATTAACACAGATTTTTTCACCCGGCACCCCGCACCCCGCAACTCCTACCGCCGAGTAGGTAAGCGGGAATTTCACCCGCGAACCTCTCACAGAACCGTACGTGAAAGTCTCCCTTCATACGGCTCTTGTCATTTCTTTAATAAATAATTTCTTTACGTGTATGTCCATTTAATCATCCTTCTTTTAAAGTTGTTTAATAAATTACACTTAAAACGACCAAAGCCCTTCGCTCTTTCTGCCTTTCAGCAGACTTCATCACTACTATGACTTTGTCCGACTTCCTTGGCAGGTAAAAGTATTGCTCTTACCTTATTCCAAGGACCTCCCAAGTTCTCTTCCAAAGCCTATTTTCGAGTCGTGCTGTCTGTATGACGGTGCGCACATAACCAATAATCAGGTACCCGTTATATTTATTCCAACCTCATCTGCAAAAGGTGGTTTTGCGACACGACTAAGCGATTTCGTCACTTCATCGACAGTTCATTTACGTTCACCTCTCGAAAACACACTTGCGTTTTTAAAACGCTTTTCTCAGACCGTTCACCACCTTTTCCTTACGGAAAAAGCAGAGCAGAGTAGTTTGACAACCTCGCCTGAACAACGTTGTCGGAGTGCCACGAGATTAAATTCTCGCCTCTCCATCTTTGAAAGAACTTCTTGGCACAAACAGATTAACACAGATTTTTTCACCCCGCACCTCGAACCCCGTAATTATCTCCCGCAGATCTCGCAGATTATCGCAGATTTTTCGTCCAATCGCCGTTCACCCTGTATCTCGAACCCCGCACCGCGTAACTCCTACCACAGATTTCTTTGGAACCATTCAACACTAATTGCTGTCCACCGACCTCAGACCACTGATTATCGCAGATTTATTTTTAAGATTGGTATACTATTATAGAATAAACTACCTTTGTGTAAAATTTGAAATACATTATGAAAGAAATTGCTTTAGCTTCCATTCATAAAGAATTAGGGGCAAAAATGGTTCCGTTTGCTGGATATAATATGCCAGTATCCTACGAAGGAGTGAATAAAGAACATGAAACAGTTCGTAACGGCATTGGTGTTTTTGATGTTTCTCATATGGGAATGCTTTTCGTTCGTGGCGATAAGGCGTTAGAACTTATACAAAGAACATGTAGTAACGATGCCTCTACTTTAGCAGTAGGCAAAGCACAGTACACCTATTTCCCGAATGAAACGGGTGGCATTATAGATGACTTCATTCTTTATCGTACTAAAGAAAACGAATATTTATTAGTAGTTAATGCTTCTAATACCGATAAGGATTGGGAGTGGCTAGCAAAACATAATACAGAAGGTGCAGAACTTGAAAATGCTACTGACGACTACTCCATTTTCGCTGTTCAAGGACCAAAAACCACCGAAGCTATGCAACCCCTAACAAAGGTAAATCTATCTGAGTTAAAGTTCTACAGCTTTGAATATGCTGAGTTTGCTGGAGCTAAGGATGTACTTGTAAGCGCTACTGGGTATACTGGAAGCGGAGGATTTGAAGTATACGTTAAGAACGCAGATGCTAAGAAGGTATGGAATGCTATTATGGAAGCTGGTAAAGCTTATGATATAGCACCAATTGGCCTGGCTGCTAGAGATACGCTGCGTTTAGAAATGGGCTATTGCTTATATGGAAATGACATCGATGAAACTACTTCGCCATTAGAAGCTGGATTAGGATGGATTACCAAGTTTACCAAGGATTTCATAAACTCCGAAAGTTTAAAAGCTGCAAAAGAAGCAGGAAGTGCCAATAAACTGGTTGGTTTTGAACTTACAGAGCGTGGAATTCCTAGACAAGATTATGATATTGTAGACGCCGAAGGAAATAAAATAGGACGTGTTACTAGTGGCACTATGTCCCCTTCTTTAGGAAAAGCAATTGGCATGGGTTATGTTCCTTTGGAGTATAGCAAACCCGATACGGAAATTTTCATTCAAGTTAGAAAGAAACAAATTCCTGCAAAAGTGGTGAAGACGCCATTTTATAAGAATTAAATTTATATCAAACTTTAAAAGCTCTCTTACATTCCTGATGCAAGAGAGCTTTTTATGTCATATACCCAGAAATAAATTAATATCCCATCCGATTAAAGGTTCGTCTTTCTTTCGTTTAAATACTTAATCGCTTTCTCCAAATCCTCTGGACTGTCTATCCCAATACTCACTTCATTGTTTACTGCCAGTTCAATGGTTTTTCCATACTCCAAAAAACGTAAACATTCAATTTTCTCAGTAGCTTCCAGTCCGCCCATTTCCCAACTTGCAAAATCCAATAAAGCTTGCTTTCTGAACGCGTAAATCCCTATATGTCGGTATACTGGGTTCTTTATAGTTTCATCTCGCACATAAGGAATTGGCGATCTTGAGAAATATAGGGCTCGATTGTTTTTATCCACTACTACTTTTACCACGTTTGGATTTTGTATATCTTCTTGCTCTGTTATTACACTCATTAAAGAACCTAAATCCACTTGCTCATTCGGATCGTTTCGGAATATTGCTAAAAGTTTTTTCAATCCATCGCGTTTTGTGAACGGTTCGTCGCCTTGAACGTTCACCACAATATCAACATCCATATTCGCCACTGCTTCTGCTATTCTATCGCTTCCGGATTCATGTTCTGCTTTGCTTCGTAATGCTTTACCTCCATGTTCGATAATCGTATCATATATTTTATCACTATCGGTTACCACATACACTTCATCAAACAATTTTGTGTTCTTTGTAGCTTCATAGGTTCGAATAATTACTGGTTTTCCTCCGAGATCTTTCATTAATTTTCCTGGAAATCTGGATGCTGCATAACGTGCAGGAATCATTGCGATAACTTTCATAGGTATAATTTTATTTTAGACAAAAATACAAATATAGTCTGTGTGTTTATATGATTAGAAATTTGTTTTAAAAGTCCTCTTCTACAAAAAACTCACTATTAAATCCGATAAGGTAGAGTTTTTTCTGTGCTCTAGTAACCGCGGTATATAGCCAACGTAAATATTCTTTACTGACTCCATCGGGCAAATATGGCTGTTCTACAAACACGGTACCCCACTGCCCACCTTGGGATTTATGACAAGTAATAGCATAAGAGAATTTCACCTGTAGTGCATTAAAGAATGGATTCTTTCTAACGGCTTGGTATTTTTTATAATTGGAGGTCAGGTCTGCATAATCGGCCATCACTTCTTGGTATAACTTGTTGTTCTCCTCGTAAGTCAAAGAAGGGGTTTCCGAAGTTAAAGTATCTAGAAAAATGACGGTTTCAAAAGACGGCATTTTCGGATAATCAATCATCCGTATCTCTACTTCTGCAAATCGGAAACCATAGAGTTCTTTAATCTTTCTAATCCTGAGGATTTCAACAATATCTCCATTTGCTATAAATCCAGCGTCGGAATTAGGTTTTACCCAAAAATAATTATTCTTCACCACCATCAGATTATCTCCTGCTTCTAATTCATTTTCTTGCAAGAGAATACGACTTCGAATATTTTGGTTGTATAGATTTGCACGCTTATTGGATCTAACAATAAAAACACTGTCTTGATCTTTGCTGTCCGAATAACTCTGTTGAATCGCATCCATTAACTCATGTCCATCCAAAGGTCTTATCACATCGGGCATACCGACATAACTAAGCTTCATCGCCTCATAGAACCCATCTTGAATCCTATTTCTAATTTCGGTAGCATTCACTAATATCCCACTATTTAATTCCTGACGCACTACTTCATTGAGCTCTATTTCCATAACGTTCTTATCGAAGTAAGTTTCTAGCGTGTGCTTATCCAACGCAGGACTAATATCTAGTTTAACTGGAGGTAGCTGTGCTGTATCTCCTATTAATATGAGCTTACAGTTTATTCCTTGATCCACGTAAGTTATAAGGTCATCTAATAGGGAGCTGGAATCAAACATCTGTCCAGATGTATCTCGATCTGGAATCATAGAGGCTTCATCTACGATAAAAATAGTGTTCTTGCTTTTATTTTTTTGCAGGGTAAAGTTTACCTTTCCACCTCGTGCTTTTTTTGGATAATAGATACGTCTATGAATAGTAGAGGCTTCTCTTCCAGAATAATTGCTGATTACTTTTGCAGCGCGTCCTGTAGGTGCAAGTAGTACGGAGGATTTAAAAACTTTCCATAAATTTTTTACAAGTGTACCAATTATGGTAGTTTTACCTGTTCCGGCATAACCTTTGAGCAGGAATAGGCTGTCTGCTGTATCGTCCATGACGAAATCCGTGAGACGTTGTAGCGCCATATCTTGGTTATTTGTAGCGGTATGAGGAAAGTCTTGAACAAGTAAATGGTAGAATTCTGTTTTAGTCATTAATTTATTACTAAATTGGTCACCAAAGATAGACATGTTTTTTTGGCATTTGACTTTTACCAATAAAAAAATATTGTAGCTTTGCTTTTGTTGAAATTTAAAAAATTACCTTAAACTATATACTAATGAAAATTGTCACACGAATACTACTCTGGGCAGTAATTGCCTTCTTAGGCTGGAAACTTGCTAAAGCGATTAATGGACCAGTGGAGTTTAACAAGGTTAAAGAGGTTCGATATGCGCAAGTAATCGAAAAGCTTAAAGACATACAGTCTGCACAGCTTGCCTATCAAAGCCTAAATGGGAAGTTTATAGGCTCCTATGATAGCCTGATTCAATTTATTGATACCGCTCAGTATGCTATTACTACCAGAAGAGATACCAGTTTTGCTGATAGAGAGAGAAACATAGCTTTCGGGTTAGATCCAGAAGATGGTGGGTATTATAAAGAGGAAATAATAGTGGATACTATTGGTTTTAAAAGTGTGCGAGACTCCTTGTTTGGAGGTACAGATCGATATAAAAGGATGATGAAACTACCATACGATTGGGCGACCGAAGATATAGAGATGGATGCCGGACAGATAGAACGTAAAGGGACGTTCTACTCTGTATTTGAAGCGAAAGTGGCAAAAGAAAGCATTCTAAAAGACCAAGATCGTAACTTGTTAATTCAAGAAAACCAAATACAATCTGTAGATGGTGTAAATGGTCCATATATCCAAGTAGGAGATATGAATGAAATCAATACCAGTGGTAACTGGCCAGAATTCTATGACTCAAGAAGGAAAAAAGACTAATACAATTAGTGATTCTATAAAAAATAAGAGACTGTCTGTTCAAATTTCTTTGACCGGACAGTCTTTTTTAATTTCTTGCG
>DATGMW010000112.1:0-9653 GCA_035307105.1 Flavobacteriaceae bacterium | reverse complement strand
CGTATCGAATTTGCAATTTCTCGTAGTTCGGTGCGCTTGGTTTCTGCTTCCAAGGCTTGCTCCATAGTATTGTAATCCTCGGGATCTAGCATACCTTTTTGCGGGAAGGTTAAATGGAAAATCGGATCGTCTTTATAATTGTCCCAATCAATAAGTTCATCAATAACATAATTGTTCACTTTAAATGGCAATACGTTGCCAACCACTTCAATGCTTCTTTTTTCCTCTTCTGTCAAGGTCGCTACTTGTGGAATTTTTCTAAAGTTTCGCACTGAAAATGCTCGATACTTTATCGGTGCGTTGTTTTTTGATTCTTCTGCCATAACTTCTATATTTTAAGGGTTCAATGTATTTTACTCCAATCTAAGACATGCACTTTTTAGATTGTGCTGCCATGAATCAGAGATGTTATAAAATCAACTTTGAGTGGTCTGTTCAAACTAAATCCTTCTAAGTTGCATGAAGATTATACCTCCAAAACAAATACATAGAATACTAGTTCGAATGTCAGGTTGTTCTTTGTGTAAATACACATCGATTCTGAAATCGTATAAATGAGTATCTCTGCTATTGGTTTAAAAAACTTACTTACGTAGCTTGTAGGTAAATAGACCCAAAAGAAAGAAGTTTGATGTACAGTATATTAGCGTACGATCCTATTTAGAAAAATAGGAAGCAGAGAAGACACTTCTTTGTGTGGAAAAAATAATTTCCTTGTATTTATTATAATCTACTTTCTGAAAAATACATTTTTTTTGTCTAATATAAAAGTTAAATGCAATAGATAGTGCTTTTGTCCTCTATATAAAGCTGATAAATGCTATGTAAATAACATTTGACCATATAGCAGTTATTTTTCGATAGGACAGATTATTATTACGATTTAAAAACATCAGAATTAGTATAGAAGCAATTGACTTATAATTATTGAATGGAAATATTACAAAATTTCAAAATTCATCCTGCCAATTAACCTTGTCTATTTTGTATATTTGCCAGCGCTGTTTTCAAAAAAAATATTTATGATTCGTTGGATTTTAGCCTTTTTAGGTTTTGTTATTTTTCGGTTTCCTGGAGGGGTTATCGGGTACTTAATTGGCTATTATCTCGATCAGATGCAAATTACTACCACCCGATCTGGTTCTGGAATTGGTACCCAAAGAAGTAGCGTCTCGCCAGCCGATTTTGAGCTGAACTTACTATCTCTAGCCTCTTTGGTAATTAAAGCCGACGGAAAGGTGAGTCAAAAAGAATTGGATTACGTGCGAATGTATTTCGTACAAGCCTATGGAAAGGATCGAGCCAATGCTACTTTTAGAATGTTTAATGAGGTGATAAAAAAACGAGAAGTCAATGCGCAAAACATCTGCAACTATCTCCGTCAACGTACTCGATATGAAGCGAGATTGCAAATCATCCATTTCCTTTTTAGTGTTGCCGATGCCGATGGGTATGTATCTCCGCTGGAAGTAGATAAAATAAGGTCTATTGCAAATTACCTTTCGATTCGACTTGCCGATTTTGAAAGCATCAAAGCAATGTTCTTCAAATCCGCCGATAGTGCTTATACTATTTTGGAAATAGAGAAATCGGCTACAGACAATGAAGTGAAAGCAGCCTACAGAAGTATGGTAAAGAAATACCATCCAGATAAACTACAACACATGGATGAAGCCCACCAAAAAGGTGCAGAAGCTAAGTTTAGAAAAGTACAAGAGGCCTACGAGCAGATTCAGAAGGAACGAGGGATGTAAGCCTGTCTTTGATTGGTTTCGTTTCTAATTCGATAACCAACAAATCAATCGATAGTGCCGTCAAGCCTTTATTTTAAACCCTTTAATTGTAACTTTGAAAAAAATAGAAGCTATTCCCGTTTTAGAAGCTTCTTCTTAGACTAATTATATGTACCGATTTTTAATCAGACTTCGTTTTATAGTTCTATTGCTTTTAATATGCCAAAGTGCTTCTCTTTTTGCACAAAAAGATTCGTTGTTACTCACCAATCAGAATAGGATTATTGGAGAGTTAAAGTCGATGAATCAGGGAGTGGCCACCGTAAAAACAGCATATAGCAAAAGTGACTTCAAAATTAAATGGGGAAAGGTGAAATCTGTAAACACAGAAACAGAGTTTTTAATCACCACAAAATTAGGCAAACGCTATAACGGCTTTTTGCAGAGTGGGGCAGAAGATTTGGTGTATATTATAAATGCTAAAGATACTTTGACGACGGTGAAAATTGAGGACATTGTTTTCCTTAATATTGTGAAATCCAGTTTTCTTAGCAATTTAAGCGTAGCCTTTGGTCTGGGGTATAACTTTACAAAGGCGGATAATCTTTCCCAATTTAGCGTAAGAAGTACCCTTGGTTATCGCGCAAAACGCTGGTCGTTAAATGCTAATTATAATGATATACGCTCGAGTCAAGATAAAATAGAATCGGTAAAAAGACTGGATGCTTCTTTAGGATATCAGTTTTATTTAAAGCGAAATTGGTTTACGGTAACCGAGGTGTCTTGGCTTTCCAATACCGAACAAAACATCCGATTAAGAACTCTTGGGAGACTTGGGGTGGGAAAATATATCACCCAAACCAACAGCGCTTATTGGGCGGTGCACTCTGGTATAACTTACAACAACGAGAGCTTTAGAGTGCATGACGTTAATAAAGATAATAATAGTGCAGAGGGATTTCTTGCAACCGAGCTCAATCTTTATGATATTGGAGACTTAACCCTGTTAACGCGTGCTATTGCTTATCCAAGCTTGACGGAGTCTGGCCGTTGGCGTTTTGACTATAATCTAGACGTTAAGTATGACTTGCCTTTAGATTTCTATATCAACTTTGGCATTACCCTCAACTACGACAATAAGCCAGTAAAAAGTGGTAGTGAAACAGACTATGTTTTTCAAACCACCTTTGGGTGGAGTTTTTAATCTGCTTTAGAACTAGATATGGCAGACAGGAAAATTGGGTTTAATTTAATGTAGATACTTCGACAACCCTAGCTCCTAGTTAGTTCATTAGTGGTTGTAATCCTTTTCAAAGGAAGAGCTTCTTAGTTAATACCTTTGGCTTTGTAACCTAAGTTACGCCGACATGTAGCATAATTCTTAAATTTGCTAGGTATATGAAGCAAAAGAACGTCATAGCGTTGGTTTTAACAGGGCTTTTCCTGATCCACCTAACTGTAACTCATCTAGGTGGGTTAATTCAGTTGGTTTCGAAGGAGGAGATAGCTAGGTACAGTCTTTTTTGTCCAAAATCAAGTGCCATAAAAGCTGCAGGAGAGGCATCCATGCTAGTTAGCACTGCAGCGAATCTATCGATTGAAATCCCGGTGTTTTGCAATTCTTATTTTGACTTTAAGGTGGAGGCATTTTCTACTCTTTTTGTAGAGGAAAATCATCTTATATCTTATATCTATAATGACGAATTCTATTCCGATTTATTTTCGGTTAGACACTACATCCCTCCACGAATATAATTCATGCATACAAAAAAACCTTCTTTCTTTGCAGAATCCACTGATTCTAAAGAGTAGTATATAATTTCTAAAAAAATATTATTATTATGACTCCAACTATAACTGTGAGCAAGCGCTCTGTGCAAGTGTTAAGAATCTTATTAAGCGGTATATTTATACTCGCGGGTTCCAATCATCTGCTTCAAGTAGAAAAAACGGTAAAGCGCATTGAAATGGCAGCGTTCAAAGGCTTTGCATATTTTTTCGGCAACCCAGAAATTTTGGTAATCCTATCGGGTGTTGTCATGTTGGTTGCAGGTATTAGTTTCTTAATCGGTTTTAAAACTCGATGGGCTGCTATTGTCTTGCTAGCCGTTCTTATCCCTATTACTATTACCGTTCAGATAGGGCAAGTAAATAGCCTTGGGCCGTTGTTCAAAAACATTGCAATAACCGGAGGCCTTCTATTCTTTATACTAAACGACATAAAAACCTTTAAAAAATAAAAACTATGAGAACAATTCTTTCAACACTATTACTATCTCTGGTTTTCCTGACTGGAAGTGCACAGGGTATTTCTAAGCAAAATACAGAGCAGCACAACTATGTGGTAATGACAAAAAACGTACAGCAAATTCATCCGATCTTGTTGGCAGCTGAAGAACTTAAAAAGGAAGATGGCGAAAATTTTGGCGTCTTCGAGGTAATCGTATGTGGGAAAAATATTGGCGATTTAACCGATTCCAATAAAATAGAAAAGCTATATGAGCGTGCAGAAAAATTAGGTGTATCGATTATCGCATGTGGCTTCTCTCTTAACCGTTTCAAGGTAGAAAAAAGCAAACTACCCGAAGGAATGCGAGTAGTAGAGAACGGCATCCTTCACAGCTTGAACTTGCAGAAGAAGAATTATTATAGCTTAGACTTGTAAGACTGTACTTTAAAAATTAAATCCATTCTTTTCGGACTCATTTAAAGTTCCAAAAAGAATGGATTTTTTTATTTTATAAATTTCTGAGTCTTTAACTTCTAGATAAGTTCTGTAACACCAAAAACGGAATGTTTATATGTAGACCAATTTTCTCGATAGTAGATTCGTATAACACGTTTTCCAAATAGGAATGTCGCGTATTTACCATCACCAACATATCTACCTTATTTTCTGTAATAAAGGTATTGATTCCAGTAGTAATATTCTTGCTTGAATTTACATGCGTGCTAACCTCATTGTCAGAGAAACTATCTTTTAAAAATTGCTTGTTGTTTTTCTTCCGAAAAGAAAGATTCGGGAACTTGGAGACATGCAACAGATGTATCTGCGTATCGAAACTTTTTGCAATAGCACTGATAAGTTCTAGCTCTCTGGGTTTATACGGTAGCATATAATCCGTGGGGAACAGAATGTTTTGTGGCTTTGCATCTTTATAATCGGATGGTACTGCTAATACAGGGCAGTTTACATATTTTATTACCTGAAGGGTATTGCTTCCAAAAGTTAGATCTTTATCCTCTGTTTCTCCCTTGGTACCCATTACTACTAAGTCGATGTTTTTGCGATTCACTAACTCGTTTACAGAATCGACCAATTGTCCGAAATCCGATATAGTTTCGAAATCATGTTCTGGGTTCTTAGAAAAAGCTTCCATTTGGTTTTTAAACTCTAGCAAGGATTTCTCCGATTCCACACGTGTTTGCTCACAAACATTAGGGAAGTCTTCCTCGGTTTTATTATTCATTGCTACATAAACACCATCGGCGTAAGCATGTAATATGTATATCTTTGCAGGCGTCTCTTTATATATCTCCACTGCATACTTTATAGCATTCAATGAGTTCTCAGAAAAATCAGTAGGAATCAGAATAGTTTGCATAGTTTCTTTTTTTAGGTACTAGTAAATGTAAGAATTTTAAATGGGACGATATATGATAAGCGTCAGTGTGATTTGATAGATAAAATATTTTATACCATTTTGGCACATAGAGAAGGGTTTGTGAAAATTAATTTCAAAATAAGTTGTTTAAGACACTCCGCGAACTTTAATTGAAATTCTCCAATAATATTTCCTTAAAAGGATTTGTAACTTAAAAAATATACCTACTTTTGGCACTCCTAAATTAGGCCTCGGTGGCGGAATTGGTAGACGCGTCGGATTCAAAATCCGATTCCACCAGGAGTGTGGGTTCGATTCCCACCCGAGGTACGAAGACCTTCGCTAAAGCGTTGGTAATTAAAGCTTAAGTGTGTTTTACGTTATTACTTGTACGATGGCTGTATGAGTTAAATGTGAAACACATTTTTTTGTTTCTATAGGCTGGTAAGCACCTTATCTATTTATTCTTCGTCTAGAAAACTCATAATGCACTAACTTGCGTATATTTGTAAAGTTAGCATGTTCGTAAAACAAGATGTAAAATGCAGAACACCAAAGATATGAAGAAACAATTGCAGTATGATATAGCTTATTTGAGGATGGCGAAAGAGTGGAGTAAATTATCCTATTGTAAGCGCAAGCAAGTAGGCGCACTCATTGTAAAAGACAAGATGATTATAAGCGATGGGTATAATGGTACTCCCACTGGATTCGAAAACTTTTGCGAAGACGAAGAAGGCGTTACCAAATGGTATGTGCTACATGCCGAGGCTAATGCTATTTTAAAAATAGCTTCGTCTACCAATTCAGCTCAAGGTGCTACACTGTATATTACCATGTCGCCATGTAAAGAATGTAGTAAGCTTATTCACCAAGCAGGGATAAACCGTGTGGTGTACCACCATCACTATAAAGATGCTTCTGGCTTAGATTTTCTTGAGAAAGCTGGAGTTAGTATAAAACACATTGAACAATTAGAATTTTAAATGAATAGACGTAAGATACTTTTTCCTCTTTTTATTTCACTCGCAATTGTCTTGGGAGTGCTTATAGGTTCACGTCTAAACTTTTCAAACCAACCAGTAAACTACGCTACCAAACACCAAAAACTCTATAGACTTCTAGATATATTAGACAAAGAATATTTGGAGGGAGTAAATACCGATAGCATTGTAGACCTCACGGTACAATCGATTCTAGGCGCTCTAGATCCTCACTCTACCTATATAGCGGCCGATAATTACTCTCAAGCCTCCGACGAAATTCATGGCTCGTTTTATGGTATTGGAATTCGGTTTTATACGTATAAAGATACTATTGCAATAACCGAAGTATTGCCCAACGGTCCAGCAGAAAAATCGGGATTAAGAAATGGTGACCGGATTTTAGCTGCCGATGGTAGAAAGCTATATGGCAACAAAATCGATCGCGATTCCTTGGTACATATCCTACGTGGAAAAGACAAAAGTAGGGTAGAACTAGAGGTATATAGAAAGTCGAATAAAAAGAAGTTTGCGCTAAAAGTACAACGCAAACAAGTGCCTATTCAGAGCGTTACGGCTGCTTACATGCTGGATAACGATTTGGGGTATATCAAAATCGAACAGTTTTCGGAACATACCAATGTTGAGTTTCGTGAGGCTTTAGATAGTTTAACCAACCATAATATGGCGTCGCTAATCTTGGACTTGCGTGGTAACGCAGGAGGCTATGTAGATCAGGCAAACCTTGTCATGGAGGATATAATACCCAAGGGTACCTTGTTGTATAGCACCAAAGATCGCTCAGGAAATGAGAAAAAGTATTATGCGAAGAAAGGAAAGAAATACGATCTTCCAAGAATCTATGTGCTGTTAAATGAAAAATCGGCATCGGCAAGCGAGATGTTGGCGGGCGCTATTCAAGATAATGATTTAGGGACTATAGTAGGGCGTCGTTCTTTTGGTAAGGGCTTGGTGCAAGTAGAAAGACCACTTGGCGATGGAAGTGCCGTGTGGATTACCGTGGCGCAATATTTTACGCCTACAGGTAGATCCATTCAACGTCCCTATACTTCTGGCAATAAAGCCTATTTTGCCCATGCAGATTCACGCTATTTCGAGGCCAAGCAAGAAGGTATCGATGAGATCCCAGATTCCCTTCGTTTTGAAACACCAAAAGGGAAAATAGTATACGGTGGTGGTGGGATTTATCCAGATATTTATGTTCCTGAATTAGATAGCAGACAGGAAGTTACCATGCAACGTATTTTAGGGTTTGGATTTGTGCAGTTTTTTGCATTCGAGTACATAGATGCCAATCCAGATTTGTTTAAAGGATACAGCAGAGAAGAGTTTATCGAAGGCTACGAGCCTACCGATCGCCTTCTAAAAGAGTTTATGGATTACTCCCGATTAGACATGGTAGATATTCAATGGGGAGATTATCAAGAGGAATTAATGCGTACCATAAAGGCTAATCTAGCGCTACAACTCTACGGGAAGAATGCCTATTATAGAGTGCTTTCGGAAGATGATAAAGTAATCCAAAAGGCAGCGCAGCTAGAACGGATAGCGATGTAAGATAGATCGACCTATTCTGCTAACCAAGTTTAATCCTACTTTACACCCGCTTCGGCGTACCCCAAAACGGGTGTAACAATCCCCGTTTCTACTTCTAGGCTAGTGTCTTCCGTTCGTTATCTTGATTTTGAAACTACCTTTTTGGCTTTATTTAAAATAAGTATAAGAGTAATTCCGCAGGCTAAAGCAAGGATAGAAATTATAGCAATCAAACTGTCGCCAGCAAATAGATTGTTAAAGTCTAGCTTGGTTATGTTTAAGATAATCATCAGCGCGCTGGCGGTAAGAAAAATGTAAGTAAATGCTTTCATGGCTTTTATTAATTAAAAAGTTCTTGAATATTGGAGGTAAATAACTTTACTGCAATCGCTAACAAAATTACACCAAATACTTTACGAATCACCTCAATTCCATTTTTACCTATCAAATTTTGTATTTTCGAAGATGTTTTTAACACTATAAATACTAAGGTCATATTGGCTACAATAGCTGCAATAATCACTTCAATTTCATATTCTGCACGTAAAGATAGTAGGGTAGTCAATGTACCAGGACCTGCTAATAATGGGAAGGCTAATGGAAAAACGGTAGCCGAACTGACACCATAAGCGCCATCCTTGAAGATGGTAATACCCAAAATCATCTCTAAAGCAAGGAATAATAGCACCAGGGAACCTGCAACGGCAAATTCGTTTGTATTGATTCCTATTAAGCTAAGAATACTTTCTCCTACAAAGAGGAAAACAATCATCACCACAATAGCCACCAAGGAGGCTCTTCCGGAATTGATATGTCCTACTTTTTCACGTAAAGAAATGATGATAGGAATACTCCCTATCACATCGATTACTGCAAAAAGAATCATAGAGGCAGTTGCGAAATCTTTAAAATCAAAGCTCATTGTCTAAGTAAATAAAAAATTAATCGGCAAAAGTATTGATAATAAAATCAGATTAGCAATAAATATACGTTAAATGAGATGAAAAATCAAAGTAAGCTTTAATCCTGTCTTATGCTGCATTTTTACTCACCAATGCTGTGGAAAATTCAGGCTGTGAGGTATAGTGCTAATTGTTATGAAAGCTTAATATACCCATGATTTTAATCTTATCCTAAACTTAGGATATTCTATTTATGAAAAGTACTATCTTTGGCGTATGTTTCAAATAGGAAAAACCATAGTATCCGATGAGCTAATCGAGAAAGATTTTGTGTGCAACTTAAATGCATGCAAAGGAGCTTGTTGTATTGAGGGTGACGCAGGTGCGCCCGTAGAAAAAGAAGAAGTGCAAATTCTAGAGGATATCTACGAGAAGGTAAAGCCTTTTCTACGTCCCGAAGGAATTGCCGTTATAGAAGCGCAAGGAACTTCTGTAGTGAGTGAGTGGGGTGAATTAGAAACGCCACTTATCGATGGACGCGATTGTGCGTATGTTACTTTTACCGATGCTGGCATTGCTAGCTGTGGGATAGAGGATGCACATAATGCAGGTGTAATAGATTTTAAAAAACCTATTTCTTGTCATTTATATCCCGCACGAATTAAAGAATACTCTTCCTTTTCGTCGGTAAATTATCACAAATGGGAGGTTTGCGATCCAGCTTGTACTCTAGGAGCCGAACTTCAGGTTCCAGTATATAGGTTTCTTAAGGACGCTTTAGTTCGAAAATTTGGCGAAGCTTGGTATGCAGAGTTAGAGAAAGTAGCTGCAGAGCATAAATAGAATTATATAACTTATATAAAAAAGCTCGGG
>DATGMW010000111.1:0-6053 GCA_035307105.1 Flavobacteriaceae bacterium | reverse complement strand
GAAGGGAATCCTATTCTTAATATAGAAGAAGAGAGTCTAGAATTAATGGTAGGGAAAGCTATGTCTTATGAAGAATTCTTCGAGAATATTTCTGAAATGGATATACAACTCGAAGAGGAAAACTTAATTTTTATTAATTATCAATGGAATGCCAAAGAAGAAACTTTTACATTATTAGGATTCGAAGAAAAGGAACCTGATTTTTTTGTCTTAGATTTTATACTAGATCTAGAAACAAAAGGAAATACGGAAATGACAGATCCATATCAAGTAGTCTGTGATCTGGGAAAGGATAGTTGGGATGAGTTTTGTAATGGTAAAATATCATGCGGGAGATTAATAGCAAAATATTTGGATGAAGGAGGTTGTGCTACCATGTGTAATAATTCTATGGCGTATGATCCTGAAACTAAAACTTTTTATTTGCTAGAAGTAAATAGTACGGAATAGAATATTCAGGGGTAATTATTTCTTGTAGCTTAGTTCGGATTATGAATTAAGTAATTTCATAAAAAAAGCCACACTAATGTTTAGCGTGGCTTTTACAATTCCTATATGTAATAAAAAATTGTTGTCTTACTCGTAAGCAATACGTACTTGTGCTGCTACAGGGCCTTTTCTTCCCTCTTCAATCTCATAAGTGACTTCGTCACCTTCTGCGATAGTTTCGCCTTCTAGGCCAGTAACGTGTACAAAGATATCTCTACCTGTATCGTTGTCTGTAATAAATCCGTAGCCTTTTGACTCGTTGAAAAATTTAACTGTTCCTCTCATTGTAATAATTAATGTTATTGTAAAGTACAAAGTTATAAAAAAAACAATCATTGCAATACATTATCCACAAATCTTTTTCTATTTCTTATTTCTTTTTCTATTTGTTTCCTCCTTTTTATAGTCCTTCATTTTCTTCAAATTTTCATTGGTAAGCATATAGTCTTTTATCTTTTTACCTTTAGATCGATAGATAATAAAGGATGGCATCAATACAAAAGCTCCTGCCAGGATAGTTATCCCAATAACTCTATCGCCTAATATCTCATCCTTTGACTTTATTACAAATCCAGTAATAAGCCCAATTAGAACAAGAATGGATAAAATGTTTATAAAAATACGCATGGGTTCCTTTTCTAAATGGAGAGTTATTTCTCTTTGATTGCTACTTTTAAATTCAACTCGTCTAGTTGTGCTTGGTCTATCGTGGCTGGTGCGTCGA
Organism: Flavobacteriaceae bacterium; assembly: GCA_035307105.1. Taxonomy (GTDB): domain Bacteria; phylum Bacteroidota; class Bacteroidia; order Flavobacteriales; family Flavobacteriaceae; genus JAJYTI01. The sequence continues at coordinate 4,840 of DATGMW010000111.1, read as the reverse complement.
TCATTAAATCACGCCCCATATTGTTTTTAGGGAAAGCAATATATTCTCTAATGGTTTCTTGTCCGCCTAAAATAGCGGTAAGTCGGTCCATTCCAAATGCGATTCCAGCGTGTGGCGGTGCACCATATTCAAAAGCTTCTAATAAGAAACCAAATTGCTTCTGTGCTTCCTCTTTCGTGAAACCAAGATGCTTAAACATGGTATCTTGCATCTCTCTATCGTGTATACGAATAGAACCACCGCCAATTTCGTTTCCGTTTAAAACAAGGTCGTAAGCATTTGCTTTTACGTCAGCCGGATCGGTATCTAACATTTCTAACTGCCCTTCTTTTGGTGCGGTAAACGGATGGTGCATAGCATGGTATCTTTGCGATTCCTCGTCCCATTCTAATAATGGGAAGTCTATTACCCAAAGCGGTGCAAATTCTTCTGGATTACGTAAGTCTAATCGTTCTGCCATTTCCATACGTAAAGCGCTTAGCTGCCCACGTACTTCATTTTTATCTCCCGACAATACACAGATTAAATCGCCTGGTTTTGCGCCGGTTACTTCTGCCCACTTAGCAAGATCCTCTTGGTCGTAGAATTTGTCTACAGAAGAACGGAATGTTCCATCTTCATCGCATCGTGCATACACCATTCCTTTGGCACCTACCTGCGGACGGCGTACCCACTTTATTAAATCGTCAATCTCTCTTCTAGAATAGCTATTTGCTCCTGGGATTGCAATTCCTACTACTAGCTCTGCTTCGTTAAATACGTTGAACTCTTTGTGTTGTGCTACTTCATTAAGTTCGCCGAATTCCATTCCAAATCGAATGTCTGGTTTGTCGTTTCCGTATTTCTTCATCGCATCGTCGTAAGTCATTCTTGGAATGGCTCCGTCGATTTTCACGTCTTTTAGTTCTGCTAATAAGTGTACTAGCAATCCTTCAAAAGTCTGCAATACGTCTTCTTGGGTTACAAACGCCATCTCACAATCTATCTGCGTAAACTCTGGCTGGCGGTCGGCACGTAAATCTTCGTCTCGGAAACAACGTACAATCTGGAAGTATTTATCCATTCCACCTACCATCAGCAATTGCTTAAAGGTTTGTGGGGATTGTGGAAGAGCGTAAAACTGTCCTTTGTTCATACGCGATGGCACAACAAAGTCACGCGCTCCTTCTGGAGTAGACTTTATAAGGTATGGGGTTTCTACTTCTATAAACTCTTCTTTAGATAAATAATTCCTTACGGCCATAGCTACTTTATGACGGAAAATAAGCTTTTCACGTATAGGGTTTCTACGGATGTCTAAGTATCTATATTTTAAACGCAATTCCTCTCCACCATCGGTTTTGTCTTCTATGGTAAACGGAGGAGTTTTGGACTTGTTAAGGATGTTTAATTCCGAAACCAAAATCTCGATATCCCCAGTAGGCATATTCGGGTTTTTGGATTGTCGCTCGATTACTTTTCCTGTTACTTGAATAACAAACTCACGACCTAAGTGCGATGCTTTGTCGATTAGCTCTTTGGAGCTTCTTTCTCCATCAAAAATCAGCTGTGTAATTCCATAACGATCTCTTAGGTCAACCCATACAAGGAAGCCTTTGTTTCGTACGTTTTGTACCCAACCGCTTAGGGTTACTTCATTATCGATATCGCTGGTACGTAATTCGCCATTGGTGTGTGTTCTGTACATATTTTTTTATAATCTTGATTTGCTATAAAAGCAAGCTATATTGTTATTAGTATCTTGATTTTGTGCAAAAATACACAAAATCAAATGAATCTATTATGGTTTAAATATTTGCATGGCGTACACGTAGTTTTTTACGTTGGGCACGTCTTACTTTTCCTCGTTCTATCACATAGAATAATAACGGAACTATTATTAGGGTTAAGAAAGTAGCAAAGGTAAGTCCAAAAATCACCGTCCATGCAAGTGGTCCCCAGAAAATTACGTTGTCTCCTCCCATATAAATGTTTGGTGCGTAGTCGGTAATCAAGCCAAAGAAATCGATGTTCAATCCTGTAGCCAGTGGGATAAGTCCAAGTACGGTGGTGATAGCCGTTAAAATCACTGGACGCAATCTAGATTTTCCTGCGGCTATAATTAGATTTCGATATTCTCCTGGACTCAGATATTCGTCCTCTGTCATGTCGCGCTCCTGTCGGTATCTAGACATAAGTATTATGGTGTAGTCTATAAGAATTATCGCATTGTTTACCACAATTCCTGCAAGGGATATAATTCCCATCATGGTCATGATAATAATGAAATTCATATTGGTAAAAAGCATTCCTAAGAACACTCCAGATAAACTTAGTAGGATGGAGGTGACAATGATAATTGGTTTTGAGATGGAGTTGAATTGTCCTACAAGGATCAATAAAATCCCACCTACAGCTACAAATAAAGCGAGTACCAGAAATGCCAAGTTGTCCTCTTGCTCTTCTTGTTCTCCTGTAAACTTATAGCTTACCCCCTCAGAAAATTCGTAGCCATCTAGACTTCTGTCTATGTTTTCAAGGATTTCATTAGCATTATATCCTGCCAATACGTTGGAGTGAATGTTGATCACTCGTTTTAAATCTCTTCTTTTAATTGCGCTAAAAGAGGAGGTTTGCTCTATACTGCTAATCGCGCTAATCGGCACTTGTATAATCTGACCTTTATTGTTTTGGAAGGTGATAGGCTGATTGAGTAAACGATCTTCGTTATAGCGACTGTCTTTGTCCAAACGAACGTTTATTTCGTAGTCTTTGTCACCTACTTTGTAGGTAGAAGCTTCTTCTCCATAGATAGCACGACGAAGGGTTTGCCCTACCAATGCAGCAGGAATACCTAGTTGACCGGCTACTTGCCTGTCTATAGTAATCTTGTATTCCGGTTTCGCTTTGTTTACATCGATCTTTAAATCTTCGATTCCAGCAATGGCTTCCGATTCTATTTTTGCTCGGATGTTTTCTGTATCTTCAAGCATGTTATCGTAATCATCGCCAACTATTTCAATGTTTATAGGGTATCCCACTGGCGGACCAACCATGTCTTTTTCTACGATTACCGAAACTCCTGGATTTCCTTTTACCGCCTCTCGTATGTCGTTCATCAAGTCGTTACTTCGGTAGCCACGTCTTTCTTGAAACTCATGTAGGCTAAGCGTGATTTTTGCTCGATGGGGCATGTCGTTTGTTATGCCGCCTTCGCTCATCGGGTTGTTCGATCCTTTTCCTACTTGCGATATAAACGATTCTACCATAAAGTTTTCCCCATCGTTTGTGGAATATTTATCGATAACTGCTTTTATCTTTGCTTCGAGTTCTAAGGTGATTTTATCGGTTTTCTCAATGGCCGTTCCTTCTGGATACTCTATGTAGGTTATAATCTGGTTGGGCTCGTTGTCTGGGAACAGCTCTACTTTAGGTTTAGAAAGGCTGAACAGAATAATCGACACTATGAAAATACCGATGGTTCCAAAAATAAACAGATAATATCGCTTTCCAGAAAGTGCAAATTTTAAGCTTCGCTCGTAGGCATTATCCATCTTGGTTAGCACGTTGTTTTGGAAGTAATCAATTGTTCTTTTAAGGACGAAAACATACAACCATAAGGAAATAAATGCTAGAATAGCGATATTTCCGATAGCACGTGCGGCTGCCTGATCGAAGATAAATCCGAGTGCTAAGCCAATCCCTCCGATGAATACCAAAATCAAGCTCCACTTTATATTCTGTCGTCTGTTGCTTTCTTTTTCCTCTACTTGCATAAACTTAGAAACCAACATGGCGTTTATGATTAATGCAACAAACAGAGAGGATCCTAATACGATGGATAGCGTGATTGGAAAGAAAATTAAGAAACTACCTAGTACTCCTGGCCATAATCCCAATGGGAAAAACGCAGCAAGCGTAGTTGCGGTAGAGGCGATAATTGGCCATGCTACTTCGCCCATTCCTTGCTTTACCGCCTCTGTCCTTGGCATTCCTTTTTGCATTAGGGAGTACGCATTTTCCACAACAACAATCCCGTTGTCTACCAACATTCCTAAGCCCATAACCAATCCGAAAAGCACCATCGTATTTAAGGTGAAGCCCATAAAGGATAAAATCCCTAAAGCCATAAGCATGGACATTGGAATGGCAAACCCGACAAATAATGCGTTCTTGAATCCAAGGAAGAACATAAGTACTAGAACAACAAGGATAACACCAAAGATGATATTGTTTACCAAGTCGTCTACCTGATTTTCAGTCTGTACACTTTGGTCGTTGCTCACAGATATCTGTAGGTCGGCAGGAAAGTAATTTTCTTGTTCGTATGCTATGGTTGCCTTTATTTCCTCTACTGCATCGAGCATGTTTTTACCCGCACGCTTCTTTACATCTAGCATCACTACTGGCTGTCCGTCTTCGCGAGCTAGGGTGGTAGTTTCTTTTTGCTGGAAAGTAATCGTTGCTATATCGCGTAAGAAAACTACGCCATCGTCGTGCTTAACCACTATGTCGTTTAGCTCCTCTGGTCTTTCTATTTCGCCTACTATACGCAGGTTTTTTTCTACTTCACTGCTTTTTATGTGCCCCCCAGAAATAGTTTTATTCTCATTTCGGATCGCGTTGATCACGTTATCGAAACTTACTCTAGCCGCACTCATTTTGTAAAGGTCCAAAGCAACTTCTACTTCTTCCTCGTCAATCCCACGTATGGTAGCTTCTTTTATAGGGCCGAGAAGTTCTATTTCATCTTGTAGATGTTCGGCATAAAGTTTTAATTGTCTGGAGGTAAAATCTCCAGTAAGGTTGATGTTTAGTATCGGGAATTCCTCCGAGATATTCATGTCGAAAACAGAAGGCT
>DATGMW010000110.1:0-17152 GCA_035307105.1 Flavobacteriaceae bacterium | reverse complement strand
TGGAATTATTGCTTTTGCATCTTTTAAATCTCCGTTTTTATCCCACATTTTTCCAGAGTTGCGAATCATAGAAGGCATAGAAGCATCTATAATCACATCGCTTGGCACATGTAGGTTGGTAATTCCTCTATCAGAGTTTACCATTGCTACATCTGGATTTTTCTGATATATTTTTTCTATATCGGCAAGAATTTGATCTTGTTTGTCTTGAGGTAATTTCTTTATATTGGCTAGTAAATCTCCAAATCCATTGGTTAAATCTACACCTATATTTTCTAGTTCTTTTCCGTAGGTATCGAATATATCCTTAAAGAATACGCGTACTGCATGACCAAAAATAACAGGGTCGCTTACCTTCATCATCGTCGCTTTCATGTGAAGCGAAAATAGAACTCCTAAGTCTTTAGAATCTTTCAATTGTTCTTCAAAGAAAGAGATCAAGGCTTTTTTGCTCATGAAAGTACCATCGATAATCTCCCCTGCAAGTAGTGGAGTGTTTTCTTTGAGTACGATTTCTTTTCCTGCTTTGGTTTTAAGTACAATTTTTACTGCACCTTTTTTATCTACAGTAACCGATTGCTCGTTGTGTGCAAAATCGTTAGCAGACATGGTTGCTACGTGCGACTTAGAGTCTTTGCTCCAAGCACCCATTCTGTGTGGGTTTTTCTTAGCAAAGTTTTTCACTGCATTTGGTGCACGTCTATCACTGTTTCCTTCTCGTAACACAGGGTTTACTGCACTACCTTTTAGTTTGTCGTATCGGGAACGAATTTCTTTTTCTTTATCCGTTTTTGGATTTTCTGGATAATCTGGAATAGCATAGCCTTTTTCTTGTAGCTCTTTAATAGCTGCCACTAATTGTGGAACAGAAGCACTGATGTTTGGAAGCTTTATAATATTTGCTTCTGGTTTGGTTACCAGTTCTCCTAGATATTTTAAATCATCGGAAACGCGTTGTTCTTCCGTTAAGAAATCAGGAAATAGCGCTAGAGTACGGTGTGATAATGAGATATCGCGTGTTTCTAAAGCTACTTGAGCAGGTGCTGCGAAAGCTTGTACAATAGGCAAGAAGGAGTAGGTGGCCAGTGCAGGCGCCTCATCTGTGCGTGTGTAAATAATCTTGGCTGCTTTTGTCATAAAAAAGAATGTTTTTATTATATCTGTTAAATGTGTTTTTAAATAACAGCCACAAATATAAGCATTTATAAGTGTATTTTAGAGGAAATAGACAATAGGAATAGGTAGAGGTTATAGGTCCTACTTGTTCATTCTTAGAATAGAATAGGTAGGGAGGAAAAACAAAAAATCGGCTTATTTTTAAAAATAAGCCGATTTTTTGTTGCTTGAGGAAAATTACTATTAGTAACGCTTTTCCTTAATTCTTGCTCTTCTACCAGTAAGTTCACGGAAGTAGTTAATACGCTTTCTACGTACGCTACCTCTTTTGTTAACTTCTATCCTTTGTGTTGTAGGACCGTTTATTGGGAAGATACGCTCTACCCCAATGGTTCCTGACATCTTACGGATGGTAAATGTTTTTGTTTTTCCAGTTCCTTTTACTTGGATAACTACACCACGGAAGAACTGTGTTCTAGTTTTGTCACCTTCTCTAATTTCAGAGTACACAGTGATGGTATCACCAGCACCAAACTCCGGGAAATCTTTCTTCTCGATGAATTCGTCTTCTACAAACTTGATTAATTCGCTCATTTTATGATCGATAATAGTATTATGTTCTAAGGCAACATTCACGGCTTTCGTCAGAGGTTACCAAAACAGAATGCAAAGATAAAATTATTATGAAAACAAACAAACTTTACAAGGAAGTTTCCTTCTATAAAGTTGCTTTTGATGGCATATATCTATTATTGCTCCTCTTTATTAAAGTATAATAAATAATAATACATCTGCCGCTCTTCGTCCCAACCTTTCTCTATAAAACGCTCGGCACTCTCAGGATTGATAAAATCCATTTTAATCTGCATGTTAGTATCCAAATTAATCACGTTTTTTATTCGCTTTCTGGCTGCACTAACCGCTGTGTTTGCAATAGGAAAAGAAGTGGAGTCTTCTATTTTGTACTTTGGTCCTCTCTCTGTTTTATAGTGGCGGAACTCTGGAATCAAATCTGGATTCTCTATTACCTCATTCATGAAGGCTGTTTCCTCAAAGTTATCGTTCTTAGCGAAGTGGTTCATAGCACGGTTCATAAATAAAACTTCTTGCTGCTTATCTTCTGCAGGAAGTACTACTTCTTTAGCAAAATCTTTACATAGACTCAGATAGTTTTTTGTAAAGAACGCATCGTCTTGCATTTCTTCTACACCAAGGAAGTTTTCCAACCAATATTTTGCGTCATATCGATTGCTGTCTACAGACATTATCTTGTAGCTTGTATCTTCTTCTCCTTCAACTTTTGTATTGTAGATTAGACATCCTTTATCAAGCTTATTTAGGTTAACGCCCTGTTGTAGCATAGCGGTTAACTGATTGTTGTCCTCTTCGAACTGTAGGAAATCTTGTTTTATTTCCGATTTGAAAATCCCGATGGCATCTACACGTTGGTTGTGTAGTTGGACTCCTTCTATATATGCTATATATACTTCTCCACTTTTAATATGTGGGTGTAAAGATTGGTCATATAGGTATTTGGTGATTTTTTTACCGTTTTCGTGTGTTGTACTTGGATCTGCAAAGATCTGGGTGGCTAGTTGATGAATCTCGTGAAACTCTAAGTCTACTTCGTGTGTAAACTCTAGGTAAGTATTCTCTTTACTTCGAAACTGCTTAAAGAAGAATTCCTTTATAAGCGGTGTCATTTCGTCGTTTAGCGTAAAAGTGTTTTCAGAAAGAAAAATTTCTTCTCCTTTACTTTTATTGCCAACTCTATGAATAGATAAAGAAGTTATATGGGTATTATATAGGTTAACCATGGTATTAAATACTCTGTTTTTTAATATTAATAATAAATTTCATTAGTTCCATTCGTCATCGAAATCCTCGTAATCTCCAAAATTATCTAGATTGTCGAATAGATCTTCGCTTCCTCCTTCATCGTCTAGATTATATGGGTCGTCCTCATCTGTGTCATTTAAAAGCGGATCGGATTCCATATCGAAATCCAATTGTCCTTGTGCGAAGAGTAAGTTTGGATAATCGGTAGATGGTTGTCTTTCTACAATATCGGCTAGTTCTACCATAAAAGTCCACAGATTTAAGAAATCGTAGATGTATACCATACGAGTTTGGTCTTCCCCAAGTATGTCTTCAAGGAAACTCTCCTGCATGGTTAGCTTCCCAACACCATCTTCTTCATCGCTCATGTCGAACAAAGTGATTTCCTCCAAGGGTTCCCATTCTTCGTTTGCAAGATAAAATGATGCCATCTCCGATCCATCAAAACCAAAGGATTGAAGGATTGCGTTGTGTAGGTCTTCAAAACTATCTTCGGCTTCTATTTCAATATCCCGAAATGTAGTCTCGTCGCCATTTAAGGTAATTCTAAAACGATAAATCATAATAACTCTTTAGTTTGATAGATGTATTTTTTCTTTTTGTGATACCTGCAAAAGTACATAGAATTGTGCTCCAAATAATAGAGAAGCAAAAACTAAATGTAAGGCTTGGGTGGAAAACGGAAATTCAAAGTTATACATAGCAATTCCTGTCATTACCTCTAGTAGAATTAGCATCAGTATAGTGTTTATCCATTTTATATTTAGCTTTAATTTTCTATTTATCTGCCATATCCATAAGTTGATAAGTAAAATTAAAATAGAAAAGCTACGATGTATGTAAAAGCTAAACTCCGGAGAAGCCAACCATAAATCAGGTCTGTCTTGTCCTAATAATTTAACTTGACTGTCTATATACTCACGTACCTGCGTGCCCAAAACTACTTGGATTAATGTAAGAACTACGGCAGCGATAAGCAATCTTTTTAAGGTTTTATTTTTAACTAGGGATTGTTTTCTTGGTTGGAGTTTATGTAGAATGTACAATAGTAATGCAACAATAACCAAGGCCATAACCATGTGTACAGTAATGCGTACGGGTGCCAATACGGAATAAACTACGGTGGCACCTAGCCAGGCTTGGAACCCCATTAAGAATACGGAGAGCCAAGAGAGCAAGACTAGGCTTTTGCTTTTTCGCCAATGGCCTATGGAAATTATTCCCATTATAAACACGGCAATTCCTGCCACAGCACCAGCCAATCTATTGATGTATTCTACCCAAGTGTGAACTGGATTGAATTCTGCATAATCGTGCTTGGTGTAGCGCTCAAAGTGAGCCTTATCCATTTCATCCTTCGAGGTGAAGGCTTCTTTTGCTACCCACAAGCTTTCGTCTACAATGATTATCTGTCCTTTATGATAGTCTTGGTTTGGATGCCAGTCCATTTGCTCTTCGGAGGTAGGAGGAATGTAATAACCAAAACATTTTGGCCAATCTGGGCATCCCATACCGCTTCCAGTCATGCGAACTACCGCTCCTGCTATAATAACAATATAGGTGAGGATAAGCGTAACACGTACCGATTTTTCAAACATAATACTTTGATTTAGTTAATTGTTTTAAGCAGGTGTTAAACCTATTTCTGTTCCTTTGGCGTGCATGTACTCTGTTGCAGCTTCTTTTTCATTTGGAATCGTACCTTCCAGAATAGCTTCTTTTATCGCCTCTTTAATAATCCCGATTTCTCTAGAAGGACCAATATTAAAGTATTTCATTATTTCCTCGCCACTAACAGGAGGTTGGAAATTACGAATGTGATCTCGTTCTTCTACTTCCTTAATTTTCTTGCGTACGCGTTTAAAGTTGTTGAGATAGCTACGGAATTTTCTAGGGTTTTTTGTGGTTATGTCTGCTTCGCAAAGCAACATCAAGTCTTCTATATTCTCCCCAGCATCAAATATAAGTCGGCGCACGGCACTGTCGGTGACTTCATCGGAAATGGCTATCGGACGGGAGCTCATAAGTACCATTTTCTGAACAAACTTCATCTTATCGTTTAGCGGCATTCGCAAACGTCTAAAAAGCCTGTATACCATTTTAGAGCCTACAAACTCATGGCCGTGAAATGTCCAACCTGTTTTCTTGTCAAATCGTTTGGTAGGCGCTTTCCCAATATCATGTAATAGGGCCGCCCAGCGTAACCAAACATCATCGGTGGTTTTCGCAATGTTGTCTACCACTTCTAAAGTATGCCAGAAGTTGTCTTTATGACTTTGTCCGTCTTTTTCATCTACGCCTTGCAAAGCGGTTAGTTCAGGTAAAATAAACTCCAATAAACCAACTTTTAGCAATAAAGCAAAACCTATGGAGGGCTTATCGGCTTCCAATATTTTATTTAATTCGGTGACGATTCGCTCTTCAGAAATAATTTTTATTCTCTCTTTGTTACGCTCTATTGCCTCTAAAGATTCTTTCTCAATTTTGAAGTTTAGCTGTGTTGCAAATCGGATAGCACGTAACATGCGCAACGGATCGTCGCTATAGGTGATATCTGGATTAAGAGGTGTGCGAATTAGCTTTTTGCGTAGATCGTCTACGCCTTGAAAAGGATCTAGCAAGCTGCCATAATCATCGGGAGATAGACTTAGCGCTAATGCATTTATGGTGAAGTCTCGTCGGTTTTGATCGTCGGTTAATGTTCCTTCTTCAACCGCAGGTTTTCTGCTATCCTCTTTATAGGATTCTTTTCTAGCTCCTACAAACTCCAATTCCCATTCAGCAGATTTTATCATCGCGGTACCAAAGTTCTTAAAAACACTAACCTTTGGTTTGCCAGGGAGTAAGTTTGCCACTTCCTTTGCAAGCGCAATACCACTGCCAACTACTACTATATCAATATCTTTGTCGTTGTTGGTTGTTCGTTCCAATAAGAAATCTCTAACGTAGCCACCAATAACATAGGCTTTAAGCTCTAAATTCTGTGCAGCTTTGGCTATGGTCTTAAAAACAGGCTCTGTTAATGCTTGAGTATATATTGGTGTTTGTTGCATAATTTGTATTAAAAATTTACTCTGCTTTAGCAAAAGTAATTTAGTGTTATTCCCGAAGACTGCTAATAGAACCGTCTTCGTTTATTCGAATCAGTCTAGAGGGTGCTTGTGTAATTTTTTCCGTTTGCAAATTTACGATATAGTCTACGCGTTCCAAAATAGATTTCTCTATTTCTTCGTAGGAACTCGGATTAGGGTGTTTGCTGAGGTTTGCTGAGGTTGAAACAATAGGCGCACCAAATTTTTTAATCAATGGGGTACAAAAAGGGTCGTTGACTACACGGATGGCAATGCTACCATCCAAAGCCTTGAGTTTGGGCGAGAGTCCTTTGACTTCTGGATAGATAACAGTGGTAGGGCGCTCCATTTTCTTTAAATATGTTTCTATCTCTGGACGAACCTGTACATATTTTTTTAACATAGTAAAGTCACTCACCATGCATAGCATTGCCTTGCTAGAATCTCTTTCTTTTATCTGATATATCTTTGCAATAGCCTCCGAATTTCTAGCATCGCAACCTATTCCCCAAACGGTGTCGGTAGGATATAAGATGACATTCCCACGATTTAAATGAGCAATGCTACGCTCTATTTCGTTTTCTGTATCGTTCCTGTTCATTGGCAATTAAATAAGATTTAGGTAAAGGACTTTGACGGTGTAAAAATACAGTTTTTTTAAAAATCCTTCTGCTCATATTACTGAAAACAATAAACTATAGTTTTATAGGCACTCTATAAGCATCGCATAGCAACTTGATTTTAAATAGGATAGTTTAAATATGTTGAGAAACGGATGTTTTGAGTGTTAAAAGCTTTTAATTTCTATTAATTATGTTCGCTTACTTCCTGTATACAATCTGTAATTATTAACGTAAATTTGCATCATTAGAAAACAAAGCAAAGTTACAATGAAGGTGGTTATTGCAGATACATATAAAACTCTAGAGCCTGAGTTGCGAAGAATAATCGCAACTTATGAAAATACTGGAAAGCTGCTATACGATGGTAGTCGGAATTCATTAAAGAAGTTTCCTTTGCAGGATAAAGAGATTGTTGTAAAAGCTTTTGGATCACCTAATTTAATAAATAGAATAGTTTATCGATTTTTTAGAAAGTCGAAAGCCGAACGCTCTTTTTTCTATGCAAAGAAATTAGCATCATTTGATATAGGAACGCCAAAAGCGATAGCCTACATGGAAAATACTTCTTTTCTCTTCTTTAAAGACTCCTATTATATAAGTGAGTACTTGGAAAGTGATTTGACCTATCGTGAGCTAATCACTTATCCTGATTATCCAGATAAAGAAGAGATACTGCTTCAGTTTACTGCATTCACCAAAAAACTACATGATAATTGCGTGCTTTTTAAAGACCATTCTCCTGGAAACACATTGATTAAGAAAACAGGACAGAATTCCTATGCTTTTTATTTAGTTGATTTAAATAGAATGGAGTTTAAGGATTTAACCTATCGAGAGCGCATATTGAACTTTACCAGACTTACACCCGAGAAGGAAATGATTCGCACTATGGCTTATGCTTACGCCGATTTATGTGATTTTGATCCAGACGATGTCTTTCGATTGATGTGGGAGGAAACAGAAAAATTCCAAAATAAGTTTCATAAAAAACGTCGTATAAAACGCCGTGTGTTCTTTTGGAAGGAAAAATATAAAGAATAGGAAACTAAATTATTTCTTTTCCGAAATAGCATGTCCGTTTTGCAAACCATACAGCTTTACATATTTCAGAAAGGCATTATAGCCAGCGAAGCAAGAAACGATAAAGCCCTGTTTGCCATCTAAAAATCCTAGCTGAATAAAGTACGCTCTAAAAAAAGCCCAGTTTGGTCGGATGATAATTTTCATTAGGGATGATTTTTTTCCTCTTTGAATATAATCTTGAGCAGATAGGGTAGTGTAATAGTTTATTTTATCAATATGATCAAAGTAACTATAGTATTCCAACTGTTTTAGGTCTCCTTTGAGAGTTGCTGTGTTTTTTGGATTCTGTGCTTTAACGGTTTCATGCACCAGACTTTCAATCCATGCTGCTTTTCTTCTATCGAACAGCCGTAGCTTTTTGTCTGGGTATTTCCCGCTATAATTCATCCATTTTCCACAGTAATAATTGCGCCGTTTCATCCAATAAGCATCTTTTTGCCAATTGTTTTTTATTTGTAAAATGGACTCTCTCAACTCGTCGGATAATGCCTCATCGGCATCCAAACAAAGCACGTGATGATACGTTGCCTGTTGGACAGCAAAGTTTTTTTGATCACCAAAACCCTTGAATTTTCTTTCTATAAAAACCGCGTTGTATCGCTTACTTATTTCTTTGGTTTTATCTGTAGAGTAGGAGTCTACAACAATAATCTCGTCTACCACGCCTATCATGGACTTTAAACATCTTTCTATAAAATCCTCTTCGTTATAAGTAATTACTACTCCCGATATTTTTACTGACATAGTTGTTTTTGTTATTGTAAATTAGTGTTTCATGTTGTCTAAGTAGTGATACACTTTTTAGGTGTTATTCCTTTTTTCAATCCCATATTGCGTACGAGTAGTTTTGTTTTTACGAGTATCTTTTCGAATCTGTTTATTTCTATCCCAATCTTCTTTTGTAACATAACCCCTTGCATGATCAAGGTGCATACAAATAGCATTATAGCGAATCTGCTTGTTTTTTACCCCAGCATTCATAAGTCTTTCTCCAAACTCTCTATCCTCGCCACCATACTTCATTCTTTCATCGAATCCATTTGCTTCCAAAATAAGCTTCTTCCAAGTACTGGAGTTGTGGCCATTCCAACTTGCATTTGTTGGAGTTATGGCATTCATTAGCTTCTTTAAAAACGAATTTTCTGAAAGTCTAATGCGCTTAAATAATTTTAGCTTCAAACCATTTTCAGAAAGCCATTGATTATTGAATATTCGTTGGGCAAGAATGTCTTGCTGGGTTATGCTTTTACTTAAGTATAAGGGTAGACGAACCAAGCCTCCAGATAAAAAACTATTTTCTTTTCGGCGGTCAAAGTGCACCTGAAGAAAATCCTTTCTAGGAATACAATCTCCATCTGTAAAAACTAAATAATCTGCTTTTGCTTTTACAATAGCTTTATTTAATATCACACATTTTCTAAAACCTTCGTCTTCATGCCAAACGTGTTGTATAGGGAAATCCACTTCCTTTCGGAGTTTATCTATACGGTTTTTGGTCGTTTCCTTGGATCCATCATCTGCAATAACTACTTCGAAGTCTTTAAAACTTTGAGCATTAAAACCCCATAGCACCTTTTCTAACCAATCTGGTTCGTTGTACGTGGTGAAAATAACAGATATTTTGGCAGTCATATTAAAAATTATATTAATGGTGTTTTATAAGCTGTAAAATCACCGATTTTTATGGTTTATATAATGTAAAGCTTATTACTTAATCCATGGTGTAAAACGAGTGCTTGTTGGCTCTGAGTCTTTTCCATCCCAAAAAAATCAGAGCAATTCGAGTCTAAACAGCATTTCTTTTTCACTATAAATCGACTAAATAGCATCTATTGGATTTACGTATTAAATAACCATTTTTGTTTCATGCACTTAAAAATACATTCCAGTTCTTTTAATCCTAAATGGAATTAACAAACAAAGATAAGATTAGGATACAAAATCCGCTGGTTTTTTGGGATAGTATTTTATAAACACTTATTTTTGTCGACTATGGGGAAAATAGTAGCGATAGATTATGGTGGGAAACGAACTGGTGTTGCCGAAACAGATGTGCTTCGGATTATAGCCTCGGGGGTTACTACGGTAGAAACGCCCAAGCTGTTAGCATTTTTAGAGACGCATTTCTCTAAGGAAGCAGTTAGTCTTCTTGTAGTAGGGCAACCTTTTCAAAAAGATGGAAACCCATCGGATATCGAAGAAGAAATTTTAAAATTCATCAAACGGTTTAAAAAAAAATTCCCAGAGATCCCAGTAGAAAGAGTGGATGAGAGTTATAGCAGTAAACGAGCCTTTCAATCTATGATAGATGGAGGTTTAGGTAGAAAGAAAAGACGGGATAAGGCATTGTTGGACGAAATAAGCGCCACCATTATTCTACAAGACTACCTTTCAAGTATTTAAGAAAAGCAAAAGAAAGATATTAAGTATGATTTTACCAATTGTTGCATATGGTGCACCAGTGTTGAAGAAAAAATGTGAGCCGATCGATTCAGACTATCCGAATTTAGACGAGTTGATAGAGAATATGTTCGAGACCATGTATGGTGCAAATGGCATTGGATTGGCCGCACCGCAGGTGGGCTTGCCAATTCGATTGTTTGTTGTAGATGCTACGCCGTTTGCCGATGATGAAGAGTTGACGGAAGAGGAGAGAAACACTTTCTTGAACTTTAAAAAAGTATTTATCAACGCACAAATCCTTGAGGAAACAGGAGAGGAGTGGGATTTTAATGAAGGATGTTTAAGTATTCCTGAAATCCGCGAAGACGTAGCGCGCAAGCCAGAAATGAAAATCCAGTATATGGATGAGAATTTTGAACAGCATACCGAGACTTATTCTGGATTAATTGCTCGTGTAATTCAGCATGAATACGACCATATAGAAGGCGTTCTGTTCACAGATAAATTATCATCGTTTAAGAAACGCTTGCTAAAAGGAAAACTAAAAAAAATAAGCCAAGGGAAAATAGATGTTTATTACCCTATGCGCTTTCCAGCAACAAGTAAGAGAAGAAACTAAAAAGAGTTATATATTTTAATATATTTATAAAAAATTAATTACAAACCTATGGCATTAGACAAAATAATATCGATTACTGGTAAACCAGGGCTTTACGAGCTTAAAGCACAAACGAACAACGGATTTCTTGCGGAGTCATTAGCAGATGGAAAACGTTTAAACATAAGTGCACAGCACAATGTGAGTTTATTGTCAGAAATAGCTATTTATACGCTTACCACAGAGGTGCCTTTGTATGAAGTCTTTACCAAAATATATGATAATGAAGGTGGTAAAGAAACCATTAATCATAAGGCACCAAAAATTGAGTTAGAGGAATTTTTCTTTAATGTATTACCTGACTATGACGAAGATCGCGTGTATGCAAGTGATATAAAAAAAGTAGTTCAGTGGTATAATATCCTACATAAATGCGGGAAAGTAGAGGAGATAAAACAGATCTTAGAAGAAGCGGAAAAAGCAGCTTCTGAAGAAGAGTAAAATAATCACACTTGATCTAAGAAATTTAAAAAGGATAGTAGACAGTACGTTTTACTATCCTTTTTCTTATAGAAAATCAAACTATGCATACAAGAGAAGAGAAGCTTGAGGCCTTTGGAAGGCTTCTGGATATAATGGATGATTTGCGCGAAAAATGTCCGTGGGATAAAAAGCAAACTATGGAGAGCCTACGAGTGCTTACTATAGAGGAAACTCATGAGTTGGCCGATGCGATTATAGATAATAATCTAGAGGAAATAAAAAATGAGCTAGGCGATATATTGCTGCACATGGTTTTTTATTCAAAAATAGGCGAGGAGCAAGAGGCTTTTGATGTGGCCGATGTATTGCACGGAATAAGCGAAAAGTTAATTCGTCGTCATCCACATATATATGGAGATACAAAGGTGGCTAACGAGCAGGACGTAAAAGAAAACTGGGAGCAAATCAAGTTAAAAGAAAAAGCAAATAAAGGAGTGCTTTCGGGTGTTCCGAACTCCATTCCAAGCCTTATCCAAGCCATTCGAATTCAAGAAAAAGCTGCTGGCGTTGGTTTTGATTGGGATAATAAGGAACAGGTGTACGAAAAGTACCAAGAGGAGTGGCAAGAATTACAAGAGGAAGTAAAGCAAGAAAACGCAAAGAAAATAGAAGAGGAATTTGGCGATGTGCTATTCTCCTTAATTAATTACGCAAGATTTCTGGATGTAAATCCAGACAATGCTTTGGCGAAAACGAATACTAAATTTATAAATCGCTTTAAATTCATCGAAACTCAAGCAAAGGAACAAGGACAAAGAATTCACGATTTAAGTATTGAGGAAATGAATCGATTCTGGGAGATAGCTAAGGAGAAGTAGATATACTGCGCACCCAAGAGAAAGCTATTTAGAGTACCCAAACATAGTTTTAAAAGATAAAAAAGCGACCTGTAGAAATACAGGTCGCTTTTGTGTTATAGAATCCGAAATACTAGTAATCTCGAATATCTTTAATTTGTTCTAGTTTCCCTTCCCAGACTTTTAGTTTTTCTTTTTGCGTGTTTATGTTTTCTACTACCTCACGGAAAAGAGGGTTGTTTTCGTCGGCATTCTGAAAGAATCCTAAGTTATTTTCTAATTGGCGAATCGAATCTTTAGTTTCATCGATTTTTTTAGAAATAAAGAAGTGTTCGTTTTTAAGTTTTTCTTTATTGTTTTGTGTAGCCAAGGAATGTAGTCTGTTGTTGTACTTTAAAAGCTCAGCATCGGTTTTAGACACTTTAAGCTTCTTAAACACGCCATCCAGTACCTTATTGAACTTCTTGTCTATCTGCATTTTATTACGTGGCACGCGGCCTATTTCATGCCAGGTATCCATATAACCAGTTAGCAGCTTCATGTCTGCTTCTTTATCACCGCTAAGCTCTAGATTTTCTATAGTGGATAATAAATCTTCTTTCTTTTGGAAGTTTTCTAATTCCTCTTCGCTCGCTTTATCCCTATCGGCAAATAATCGATTAAAATAGTGGTTACATGCGTCTTTAAACTCCTTCCAAATCTTATCGCTTTGCTTACGCGGTACGTGCCCAATCTTTTTCCAATCTGCTTGAATGCGTTTCATCAACGGGGTTACTGTATCAAAATCATCGCTGTCTTTGTGTTCTTCAGCAATCTTAACCAGTTCCTGTTTCTTTTCCAGGTTCTTATATTGTTCTGTTTTCTGGTCTTTATAAAAAGCATTCTTTGTGCGATTAAAACTACGGGTAACATCTTTAAAAGCACTCCAGGTTTCTCTGTTTTTTGTACGAGGCACGCGTCCTATCTCAAAGAACTTATCTCGTTGTTTTTGTACTTTTTTAATGGCTTGTTGCCAAGCATTATGGTTAGGCTTCGTGTTTTCCGATAGTTTTTTAATCTCTTCAATTATAAGCACCTTTTGCTCGTAATTTGCCTCTAGAATTTCATCTTCATGCTTCAAGTAATCTTGGCGTTTTTGATGAATTTCTTTGGTAGCCTCACTAAATTTATCCCAAATATCGTCTCTATACTCTTTGGCCACAGGACCAACATCTTCTTTCCACATTTTGTGTAGCATCTGTAGCTCCCTAAATGTTTTGTGTGAATAGTCCTGTTGCGCTAGCTCTTCTGCTCTGGCTATTAGTTTTAATTTTTGCTCTAGATTGTGTTTAAAGTCTAAATCTCTAAACTCTCTATTAAGATGTAAAAAATCATAGAAGTTTTCTACATGATGTCTATAAGTATTCCATGTAAGGTTATATGCGTCACGTGGGATTGGTCCAGCAGTGTGCCACTGCTCTTGTAACTTCTTAAAGTGTTGATAAGTAGTATTTATATTCTCTTCTACATTCAAGAGTCCTTTTAGCTCCTCTATTATAGCCTCTCTCTTTTTTAGATTGGCTTGTAAATCGCGCTTTAAGTTTTTATAATAATTATTGCGCTTTTCACGATAGTCGAATAAGATGCTATTGAACTCTTTTTTGGCAGGGGTGGTGTGATGGAAATCTATAATATTTCCACCTTCTGCCAAGAAAGCTTCCTTTTGCTCGTGTAGGTCTTCCTCCATGCGTTTGTTGAACTCCATTCGCAAGGCATGTGTAGCATCCTTTATAGCAGGAATTTCTTTGTTTTTTACAAGATCACGGAAAGTGGTTAGGAGTTGCGTTTCGCTTAAGTCGCTATAGTCGTACTCTTTTTCCTTCTTATCCACTTCCTCATCGTCTTCGTCCTCTATATCATCGGAAGATTGTACCTCCTCTTCATCTTCTTCGTGGGGAACATCCTCGTGATTTACTTCTATTTCCTCTACTGCCTTTTCTTCTATAGACTCAGTAACAGGAGATGTTTCTGTAGGTTTCTTATCGTTTTTGGGTGTGGCATTTTTATCTGTAGTGTTTTCAGATTCTTCATGCGCTCCTTTTTGCTTATCAGCTGGTATCTTGTCAGACATGTTTTTCAATGTTAAGGGTCCTATATAAATATCAAGTTACTAACAACTTCGTTAGTATAAAAAACAATATACAATTAATTATTAATTTCAGTGCTTTTAGCGGTCCAAATCTCCCAAGCTTTCTCTGCTTGCTCTACCAACATAGCATATCCATTGGTTGCTTTAGCTCCTTGGGCTTCTCCTTTTTGCATAAACATGGTATGGCTTGGGTTGTAGGTTAAATCATACAGCAAGTGCTTGGAGGTTATATAA
The DNA here is from genome assembly GCA_035307105.1 of Flavobacteriaceae bacterium. GTDB lineage: Bacteria > Bacteroidota > Bacteroidia > Flavobacteriales > Flavobacteriaceae > JAJYTI01. The sequence goes on along the minus strand of DATGMW010000110.1, from coordinate 2,717 downwards.
GCGTATGGTATTTCTGGAAAACTATTTACATTGGGATAGGTTCCTAGTGGTGTGGTATTTACTATTATTTGGTGGGTGCGGATTATTTCCTCTGTTAATTCCTCGTAACGAATAGTGTTTTTATTAGCTGATCGGGAAACAAAAAGCGTTGCCATCTTCCATTCTTTAAAAGCGTAAGCTATTGCTTTGGATGCACCTCCAGTTCCTAAAATCAAGGCAGCTTTGTGTTGGTTTCCTAGCATTGGATTTATGGATTTTTGGAATCCATAATAATCCGTGTTGTAGCCTATAAGCTTGCCGTTTGGAAGTATTTTAATGGTGTTTACTGCTCCTATGCTTTTCGCTTCTGGACTTAGGTAATCCAAAAATGGAATTATTGTTTCCTTATAGGGAATGGTAACATTTAGGCCTTTAAGATTTTTATTTTTCTTTAATATAGAGGGAAATTGTGAGATATGGTCTATATCGAAATTTACATACGAATAAGAGAGTTTCTTTTCTTCGAATTTAGTATTAAAATATTCTCTTGAAAATGAGTAGGCTATATCTTTACCAATTAACCCAAATTCAGCGTTTTTCATTCTTTTTATAATTTCCATATTTTTCCAATGCTATAATAATACCGATTCCTAGTATAATCATTCCTATGGTTAGGATGTTCTCGGTGGTCCATTCGTTTGGAAAATAGCGTTCAAAACCTGTAATAATAGGAATTTCTTCGTGGTCGAGTTTAGAAAGTCCTGTTTCTTCTCTAATGTAAATTGCTTTCTTCCATGGCCAAACAACGCCTAGAGAACCTGTAATAAATCCGATGATTACCGCAAAAGTCGCTTTTTTATATCGCTTTAATACATAGGTTAATAAGTGAGAAAGGCTTACTAAACCAACAATAGAGCCTAATGTAAAAACAGCCAATACTTGTAATAAATGAATGCGAGGCTCATTGGTTAAAAAGCTAAAATCCAAAATTAGTATTTCGGCAATAGTATCAAACAATGCATTTACTGCATCCACTAGGAGTAAGACATAATTTCCCATCAGCATAATGAGAAAGGATCCAGAGAGTCCTGGGATGGTCATTCCAGAGACACTTATAATGCCACAGAAAAAAACAAATAGGAGGTTACTGTTTTCTTTAGCAGGACTTAAAAAACTTATACTAGCACCTGCTACTATTCCAAGAAGAAGATAGGGAAGGTACTTCTTTTTATCTGGCCCAAAGTTTATCGCCAAATATAAAACAGACCCTATTATAAGACCGAAAAATAAGCCCCAAACATAGAGTTCATAATGAATTAATAAATAGTCTAATACTTTGGAAATACTGAAGTAGCTAATTACTATTCCTAGTATAAGAAGGCTTAAGAAAGTTCCGTTAATATATTGATAGAAACTCTTCCAGCGGCCTTTGATTAAGAGTAGGAAAGCGGTTTTGTTTACTTTTTGTAAAGAATAAATGAACTCTTCATAGAAGCCAGCTACAAATGCAACTACTCCACCGGAAACTCCTGGAACCTTATTGGCAGCTCCCATCCCTATACCTTTTAGGATCAACCAAATTTTATCCGATAGCGTTCGAGTGCTCTGCATTTATCTAATGTTTTTTTCTGGTAGCAATTTTTTCTAGAATAAATATAATTAAAAATCCAGCAACTAAGCAGATTAATGCAGACGTAAGCTTAGGCTCAGCAAAATTAGTGGGTGAAACACTTTGTTCGATAAACGCGACTTCTTCTCCTTTGCTATTTAGACGTGTTTGCAGCACTTCTTTCCATGGCCATATCTTATTAAGCGCCCCTATCATAAAACCAGTGAGCATGGCTAGAGTGGTGTTTTTGTGATGGTTAAACATCCATGTCAATGCTCTAGAAAATGCTTTTAAACCAATAGCGGCACCTAGCAGAAAGATACTTATTTTACCAATGCTTTGTAGTAGCAGGGTGGAGTCTCCTTGAGAAATACCTTGGTTAAGCTGATTGATTAAATGGATAACGGGTTGATAAGCGCCTAGGAGAATCAAGATAAATGCACCAGATATACCAGGTAAAATCATGGCAATGATTGCAATAAACCCAGCAACAAATAGAAACCACACCGAGTCTATTTCGGTTAGTGGGCTTAAGGAACTTATGCCAAAAGCAAAAATACTTGCGATGACAATGCTAGCAATAGCTGCGGCATTCCATTTTTCAAGTTGTTTTATAAGATATAAAATACTAGCCAATACTAAGCCGAAGAAAAAAGACCAGACCAAGATAGGGTGAGAGTCTATAAGAGAGCCTATGACCTTAGCTAAAAGCAAGATGCTAGTAGCAATTCCGATTCCAAGAGCCAGTAAAAAAGAGAGGTTATACTCTCTCCAAGTTAATAGAAATCCATTTTCACGCCATTTCTTAAAAATTTTAAAGTCAAGGCCATCTATTGTTTCTAGAAGTTCTTCATAAAACCCAGCAATAAGCGCGATCGTACCTCCAGAAACACCTGGAACGATATCTGCTGCACCCATAGCCAAGCCTTTTAAAGTAATGATAAGGTATTGAAGTAGGCTTCTTTTTGGCATGTTTCTTATTGGTTAATGTAAATCTACAATGGTTTTAATGAACTATATTTTACTACTATGTTTAGAAATAATAGCTTGTGTATCTGGATTAAAGAATATAAAAGGAAAGATTCTTCTTAGGATTTCTACCGCTTTTGGATCTTGTCGTAATGCGCTT